>NZ_ABZS01000082.1 GCF_000173615.1 Sulfurihydrogenibium yellowstonense SS-5
GCATATCTGACTGCTTAAACTTTTAAGATAAGGCTTTATTTTCTTTTCAAACTCAACCGGGTCTGATTTAACTTCAAAGGTTTCTTTCTTGTTATCATACAAAACTGTAGCAGTGAATGAGTTTTTAGATACATCAACTCCAACGACGATTTTGTAGTTGTTCATAAGATTACCTCCTTTCATAAAATACTTGACATGAGAGAAACTTCCTGATAACCTATCATCGTAATCAATACAGGCTTAAAAGCCTAATGTTCTGATTCAGGTTTTAGGAAGTAGAGGAAGGACAGTCTACAAACATTCTGAGCGGTCTTAAAAGACCAATGACAAAGACTTGATCTGTCCTTCCTTTTTTCTCCCATGTCTGCAATTATTATAAAGCTTATTCTCTTAAAGTTTAAAAATTTTTGGTATATTTAATATACGATGACATATAAGGTAATTGTTAACACACTCGCTTTCTCTGTCATCCTAAGGACTTTAGTCCAATCCATTTCTAAAAATCTATAAAAACTGCTTATTTCCCACTCAGGATGTATAATATTTTTTTAAATCTAAAAAACTTCTCGTAACATTCTTTATTTTCATGCTCAATTTTTATTAAAAAAGTTATAATATTTAATTAAAAATACTTGGAGGATTTGATGAAATCATATAATGTTGCTATACTTGGAGCCACAGGAGCTGTTGGTCAAACAATGATAAAGGTTTTGGAAGAAAGAAATTTTCCGGTAAATGAAATAAAATTCCTTGCATCTGAAAGGTCTGCAGGTAAAGAAGTTGAATATTATGGAATGAAGTATAAAGTTGAGGCTGTTTGTGAAGAGGCTTTTGAAAATGTAGATATTGCATTATTTTCTGCCGGTGGTGAAAGAAGTAAAAAATGGGCACCCATCGCAGCAAGCAAAGGAGCTGTTGTTATAGATAACAGCTCTGCTTTTAGAATGGACCCGGAGGTTCCGTTGGTTGTTCCGGAAGTTAATCCGGAGGATGTAAAATGGCATAAAGGAATTATTGCTAATCCTAACTGTTCTACAATACAAATGGTCGTTGCGTTATATCCAATTCATAAAGTAAAGAAAATAAAAAGAATTATTGTAGCAACATACCAAGCTGTTTCCGGAGCAGGAGCAACTGCAATAGAAGATTTAGAGCTTGAAACAAAAGCAGTTATGGAAGGAAAATACTTTTATCCAAGGGCATTACCACATCACATAGCATTTAACGTTATACCAAGAATTGACAACTTTGAACCAAACGGCTACACAAAAGAAGAGTTGAAAATGATCAATGAAACAAGAAAGATTATGCATGAACCGGATATTAAAGTATCTCCAACTTGCGTAAGAGTGCCTGTATATGTAGGACATAGTGAAGCTGTAACAATCGAGACCCAAGAGCCTATCACTGCTGAAGAGGCAAGAGAGATATTAAAAAATGCACCGGGGGTTGTTGTAGAAGATGATCCATTTAACAATGTTTATCCAACTCCGATAGAGGTAGCAGGTAAGGATGATGTATTTGTAGGAAGAATAAGAAAAGACCTTGGATTTGAAAATGGTTTATCTATGTGGATAGTTGGAGATAACTTAAGAAAAGGCGCAGCAACTAACGCAGTTCAAATAGCAGAATTATTGGTAAAATATGAACTACTCTAACATAAGACAACATCTTGAAGATTTAGAAATAAAAACACTTCATCCAAAGGCTGCAAAAAGTCTTTATGCAAAAAGGGATGTACAAGAAGAAGAATGTCCGGTAAGGACTAAATTTCAAAGAGACAGAGACAGGATTCTTCACAGTAAAGCTTTTCGGAGATTAAAGCACAAAACACAAGTATTTTTATCTCCGGAGGGAGACCATTACAGAACAAGACTAACCCATACCCTTGAAGTTGCACAAGTTTCAAGAACGATAGCAAGAGCTTTAAGACTAAACGAAGACCTTACAGAAGCAATAGTTTATGGTCACGACTTAGGGCATACTCCTTTTGGGCATGCAGGGGAGTTTATTTTAAAAGAAAATGGTAGCTACCATCATGCAAAACACAGTTTAAGGGTGGTTGAAAAGCTTGAAAACGAAGGAAAGGGATTAAACCTTACAGAAGAAGTGAGGGATGGTATTTTAAAGCATAGTAAAGGAAAGTCTCCACTGATTACAGAAGGAAACATGCCAAAAACCTTAGAAGGCGAAATCGTTAGAATAGCTGATAAAATCGCTTACATAAACCATGACTTAGAAGATGCAATAAGGGCAGGTATTGTATCAGAATCACAAATTCCGGAATATATAGTTAAAGTTCTTGGAAAAACCAAATCCGAAAGGATTTCGACCATTGTTATCAGCGTTATAAATACAACCATTGAAAATGAGTATAAACATATAGTAATGGATGAAAAAGTCTATAATGCCATGTACAGCTTAAGAGATTTTCTTTATGAAAATGTATATTTTGCTGAACCTGTTATAAAAGAGCTTGACAAGGCAAAAGGCATAGTCAAGGCTTTGTATGAGTATTATCTTAAAAACTATCATCTAATTCCAAACTATGAAAAGTATTTAAAACTTTGGGGAGAATATTCACCAAACCAAGCAGCTGTTGACTACGTAGCCGGAATGACAGACAGATACGCACTAAAAAAATACTCAGAAATCTTTATTCCAAAGGTTTGGGCTGTTGTTTAGATATGTACTGATAACACATCTTTTCTTTGCAATCATAAGAATTTTATACGTACTATATAGAGATATAGACCTATCAACAGAAGAAGCACAGTATTGGCTATGGTCTAAGCATTTAGATTTATCCTACTATTCAAAACCACCTTTGATAGCCTACTTTAATTTTATATCCACGTCCATCCTCGGAGATACAGAGATAGGCGTAAGAATAAACAGCATCATCTTTGGATTTTTGATAGCCATAATCATATACCTTTTTTCAAAAGAAGTCTTTAACGATGAAAAATTAGCATTCTTTATTTCAGTGTTCGTCTATCTAATACCGGCTTACGACATAGCATCTATAATTTTTCTAACAGATACACCCCTTGCTTTTTTCTATCTGCTTTTAAGCTATCTATTTTACAAATCAGTTTATGAAAATAAGCCGAATTTATGGATTTTAACAGGCATATCAGCAGGCTTGGCTTTTTTGTCAAAATACTCAGCTGTTTTTTTCTTTCCGGCGGCTATTATCTTTGTTTTACTTTTTAAAAGAGATATTTTTAAAGAAAAATGGTTTTATATCTCAATATTGACAGCAGGATTGTTTACCTTGCCGGTCATATATTGGAATGTAGCAAATGATTTTGTAAGTTTTAAACATGTTGGCAAATTGGCAGGAGCAGATGAAAAAACGCTTAGTATAAACTTAAAGCATTTTGGAGATTACATACTTGGACAGATAGGCATAAACTCTGTCTTTTTATTTGCGTTTATGGTTTATGGAGTGTTTAGAGCTTTTAAAGAAAAAGATGAAAAACTTATATACTTATCCTTATCTCCTATTATAGTTTTCGTATTTTTTGGCGGGATTGCTCTGTTTAAAAATGTTGAAGTAAATTGGCCAGCCTTTGGATATGCTACTTTATACATGCTTGGTGGTTATGTAGTTTATAAAAGATTTTTAAAAATCTCTACCATTTTAATGTTTTTATCAGGACTATCTATCATCATTCTTCTTTATACGCCGATACTTGATAAAATAGGATTAACAAACCTTCTTCCACCGGAAAAAGACCCGAGCAAAAGGCTTGTAGGTTGGCAAGAGCTTGGAAGTTATGTTGAATCTTTAAAAGAAAAATATCAAAAAAACTTTATATTTTCAGACTCTTATCATATCTCTTCTGAGCTTGCTTTTTATGTAAAACCATTTAGGCAAACTTACTGCATCAGAGTAGATAGAAGAATGACCCAGTTTGATTTATGGGAAGGTATAAAAAAGTATGAAAATAAAGGATATTACGGCATTTACGTTGCAGACCATCCAATCACTGAAAAAGTAAAGTCAGGTTTTGAAAGCTTAGAGCTTGAATCACAGTATAAGGTAAAATATAGAGGAAAAGAGGTAAAGACTTATTATATTTACGTACTGAAAAACTATAAACACATTGAAGAAGACCCAATACTTAGCTACTAAAGGAGCAAGATAGATGAAAATAAGAATTGGAACAAGAAAAAGTCAATTAGCTTTATGGCAAGCAAATTATATTGCAGATAGATTGAGAGAAATTCACGGGGTAGAAGTTGAGCTTGTTAAAATCACTACCCAAGGAGATAAAATCTTAGATGTTCCACTTGCAAAGATAGGCGGAAAAGGATTATTTGTAAAAGAAATAGAAGATGCACTTTTGAAAAATGAAATAGATATTGCCGTTCACTCATTAAAAGATGTGCCAACAGTGCTACCGGAGGGATTAGAGCTTATAGCAATTACAGAAAGAGAAGACCCAAGGGATGCCTTTTTATCTATAAAGCATGAACACATCTACCAGCTTCCGGAAAACGCAGTTATTGGCACAAGCAGCTTAAGAAGAAAGTCGCAAATAATGAAAATCAGAAAAGATCTGCAGATAAAAGACTTAAGAGGAAATGTTGACACAAGAATAAGAAAGCTTGAAGAAGGGCAGTATGACGCAATCATACTTGCCTACGCTGGGCTAAAAAGACTTGGTCTTGATGGTAAAGTCAAATACATATTTTCTCCGGACGAGATGATTCCCGCAGTCTGCCAAGGCTTTCTTGCCATAGAAGGAAGGTCTGATGATGAGAGAATAAAAAATCTAATAAAACCACTGAACCATTATGAAAGCTATTTAAGAGCAACCGCAGAAAGAAGCTTTCTAAAAACGTTGGAAGGGGGATGTCAAGTTCCACTTGGTGCATACTGTGAGATTAAAGAAAACAGCTTTATAATCACAGGCTTCATTGCAGACTTGGAAGGAAGAGAGTATTATCAAGAAAAAATCACAGAACAAATAAAAGAAAATACACAAGAGCAGGCTATCATTCTTGGAAAAACCTTAGCAGAAAAACTTTTAAACGACGGGGGTAAACAAATTCTAACTAAAATTTATGGAAAATGATATAATAAAAATTAAACAAAATAAAAAAAGCAGGTAAAAAATGAAAATATCAGATAATATTAAATCGGCAAGAATTGGGAGAGGATTAACTATAGAAGAATTATCTTCTTTAGCAGGAGTTAGCATAGATAAAATTGAAAGAATAGAAAACGATGAAAACTTTGCTTTAAAAGACCCATACGGAAGATTGTATGCAAAAAAGCTTTGTCAGTTTTTACAGCTTGACTGTAACCTTCCATCTGAAACATTAGAAATAAATTTAATAAAAGAAAAGAATCAAAAATTTTCTCAAAAAGTATTAGAATTTCTGCCACATCTATTTGCAGGTTTTATATTGGTAGCATTCATTTATGCAAATGCAAATCTTAATAAAAATCCTACTTTTCAAGTAGATCCTATCCAGCATAAAGAAGAAACAAAACAAGCTACAATTACATCAGAAAGTCAAGACAATAAAATAACTTTTATAGTTTTAAAAGCAGACGATGAAGTATGGATTACAGCTACAATAGACGGAGAAAAGACTATCTTTAACATCAAAAAAGGTGAAGAAAAGACTCTCTATTTTGAAAATAAGATAGTATTAGACACTGTAGGAAATGCTGATAAATTAAAAATTATGTTCGGAGACCAAGAAGTTAAGATTTCTGATAGAGAAATTATCCATAACGTATTTGTTGATTCAGAAGGTATATTTTACAATGGATACAATGTGTTAAGAGGTGCTCCAAAGATTTGATTCCACCAAAAGAAATTATTTTAAAAGCCATATCTGAAGTCAAGCCATATATAGACCAAAGAATAAGCCAGTTTAAATCTCTAAAAGAGAAAGGCTTGACTGTCTTTGACTTTAAACCTTTTGTTGATATTAAAGCCTACGAAGCAGATATTTTTTCTGAAGCTTGTTTTTGTATCCTGACAGCCAACTTTAAAGCAGAGGTAGGAATAAAGATTCAAGCAGAGGTTGGCATTGAAGGATTTAAAAAATATTCCTTAGAAGAGCTTTATAACATCTTTAGAAAGCATGGGCATAGGTTTGTAATGCAGAGGGCAGAAAGAATAGTGAATCTAAGACCACTTGAAAGCTTTTTGCAAGAAATTAGATTTTACGATGATGGCAAAAAGGCAAGAGAGGAGCTTGTTAAAAAAGTTACAGGCTATGGATACAAAGAAGCATCGCATTTTTTAAGAAACATAGGATTTGAGGATGTGGCAATCATAGACAGACATATATTAAGATTTTTATTTGAAAACAACCTTGTAAAACCAAGAAAAACATTAACAAAAAATGTGTACATAGAATCAGAATCAGCTTTAGAAAAGCTATGCCAAGAGCTAAATCTAACCCAGGGAGAGCTTGATTTATACATTTTTTATATTAAAACAAAGAAAGTTTTAAAATGATGGAGCTGCTTAAAGATTTAGCAGAAAAAAACGGCATAATCCTTACAGGCAATCAACTTGAACTTTTTGACAAATATCTTTCAATGCTTTTAAAATGGAACAAAGTTTATAATCTAACATCTGTAAGAAAAAAAGATGAAATAGTTATAAAACATTTTTTAGACAGCTTAACCCTTGTAAAGCTTTTTGAAGCTAAAGGAATTAGCGTAGAAGACAAAGAAATAGCAGACTTTGGAACCGGCGGCGGTTTTCCGGGAGTACCACTTAAAATTTACTATCAAGATAAAATCAAGCTTTATTTGATTGAATCTATCAATAAAAAATGTATCTTCTTAGAGATGCTGAAAAAAGAGTTAAAGATAGATTATACAGTTTTGTGCGATAGAGCTGAAAATATAGATAAAAAGTTTGACATAGTAGTAAGCAGGGCAACGGGAGAGACGTTTGAAGTATTAAAAATAGGTAAAAATCTTTTAAAAGAAAATGGTATTATTGTGATAATGAAAGGCAAGGATATCGAAGAAGAGTTAAAGCTATACACAACAAAAATGAGCTTTAAAGGTCTTCCGGAAAGAAGTTTTATTGTTATGACAAAAT
>NZ_ABZS01000081.1 GCF_000173615.1 Sulfurihydrogenibium yellowstonense SS-5
AAAAAAAAGAGCTATGGAAATTATAGATGAGCTTGAAGATAAAAAAAGGTCTGTTTACTGCGGAGCAACGTTTTTGATAAAACCAAATTTGGATTATGTTATGAGTGTAGCTATAAGGCAGATGATTTTTGCAAAAGATAGATGTTCAATCTATGTTGGAAGTGGTATTGTTTGGGATTCTGACCCGGTTAAGGAGTATGAAGAGACTTTGATTAAAGCAAAAGCTAATTTAAAGAGTTTGGATTTTGATATAGAATTGGTAAGTAGTTAAGTTAGGTAATACTTCGGGATGAGGAGTTTGGTTAAAACAGATGGCTCTTTAACGGCTATAGATGACTATAATTTACTTCCAAATTCTCCTGCTTTTTATTGTCTTTTTAAGTAGAAGACCATTTGGATTTATGTCCTTGAAAGGCATAGAAAGGTTGAATGGTAAGCATTAGAAAAAAGCAATCTTTTTCGTCATTCTGCAGCCGGCTAAGAATCTCAACCTCAAAGATGTCATTCTGAGCGAAGCGAAGAATCTCATGTTTTTCTTTTCAAATCAAAAAATCAAAAGAAGAGATTCTTCGGCTTACAGCCTCAGGATGACACGGAAAGGCAAGCTTACGAGAATTTTGGAACACTCTTACTCTTTCAAATAATAATAAAAGCAGGAGATCCTTTAGACTAAAGCAAGGATAACGTACAAAAGAAACTCATTTTTTAAATCAACCAACTTTTGCACCATCGCCTTTCTTAAGCAATTCTTCTACGTCTACCTCTTGCATTATATAAACTTTATCGCCCTCTCTAACTCTTTCAACTGTCTTTAAACCTACAACCATTCCTCTTTCTGCAACTTCAATATTTTTTCTATCAACCTGCATAGATTCAACTTTTTGCCTTACAACGCCGGTAGTTTTTCCGATTATATGGATAGTATCTCCTATTTTCATAGGATTGTTTATAATTCTTACTTCAGCAACGCTTATTTTTGGATAGTACTTGATTACTTCACCAACGTATACTTTTTTCTCTTTTGCTATACTTTGATTTAAACCAAACAATCCTTGACCAAAGTAAAAACCACTGTCCCATTCTCTGTGGTATGCCCTTTCTAATAGGTCCCAAAGGTCTTGGTAGCCTTTTGTCTGCCACTCTCCGTTTATTATTCTATCCCTTGCCTCTCTATAAGCATAGGTTACAAGGTATGCATAGTCAGGATTTTTATTCCTTCCTTCAATCTTCCAACTATCAGCCCACATTAACCTATCAACAAAATTAATGGTAACCAAATCTCTTGCAGATAAAACATAATCTGAGCCAAGAATAAAATCTGTTCCGGTGTTTTTTGAAGTTATTTTTACTTCAAATTCATGTCTGCAAACTTGATAACATTCTCCTCTGTTGCCGGATGTTTCAAATACATCATGGCTTAAAAAGCATCTTCCAGAAATAGCCATGCACATTGCACCGTGGATAAATATTTCAATCTCAAGATTTGTTTTTTCTTTGAGCTGGATTAGCCCATCAAGCTTTACTTCCCTTGCAGGAACTATTCTTTTTACACCAAGTTCTTCATAAAACTTTGCAGCTTGTGAGTTAGAAACAGAAGCCATTGTTGATAAATGTGTAGTGATACCTCTCTTTATAGCACCGGATAATACTGCCATATCCCAACCTATAACTGCATCAACACCTATCTCTTTTAACTGGTCCAATGTCTCATTTACCCAAGGCAAGTCATCTTCAAACACTATGGAGTTTAAGACGATATACTGCTTTATACCTTTGTCCTGAGTAATCTTTCTAATTTCTTTTACATCGTTTATGTCAAATTCAGACTTTAAAGCCCTTTGATTTAATTTTCCAACACCCATATAAATTGCGTCTGCGCCAGCTTTAATAACAGCTGCAAGTCCTTCATAATGCCCTACCGGAGCTAAAATTTCTGGTTTATTCATAAAATTTCACCTCTTATTTAATCAATATTTTGTTTTTTTAATAATATATGCCAATTAATCCTGATAGTGCTTTAAAATTTTAATTAATTTTGTGTTTGTCATTCTTTAAAGCCATGCGAAGAATCTCACCCTTTATACCTCTGTGACGTCATTCTGAACCAAGCGAAGAATCTCATATTTTCTGTTTTCAAACCAAAAAATCAAAAAAGGAGATCCTTCGGCCTTACGGCCTCAGGATGACAGAGAAAGTCAACAGTATTTTGTCATTCTGCAGCCGGCGAAGAATTTCCTTCCTTTACCTCTCACTTATTCACTTACTTTCTAACTTTTTTAAACGAGAAGATCTTTCAGACTAAAGTCCTCGGAATTACAAAAAAGTAAACTTACAAAAATTTTAGAATATTCTCATCAACCCTTATATGATAATTCTCATTCTAAAGAAATCCTTCTAAGTCTCAATGCGTTTAAAACTACTGTAATTGAGCTAAACGCCATAGCCATACCTGCATACATTGGATTTAGTAGGGTTCCAAAGATTGGATATAAAAAGCCGGCAGCAACAGGAATTCCAATCAAATTATATACATAAGCCCAAAATAGATTCTGTTTTGTTATTTTTAGTCCTTTCTCTGCTAATACCACAGCTTTTATTACACCTTTAAGATTAGAATTTAGCAGTATTATATCTCCTGCATCTTTTGTAATATCAGAAGCTGATTCTACTGCTATGCCAACATCACATTCAGCCATTGCGGGAGCATCATTTATTCCATCTCCTACAAAAACTATACTTTTTTCATAATCTGATTTTAAGTTTTTGATAAATTTATATTTATCTATTGGCGTCAACTGCCAATAAACCTCATCTATACCAAGAGTTTTAGCTACATTTTTTGCTACCTTCTCGTTATCCCCTGTTAGCAGAACAGTTTTTACACCTTTATTTTTAAACCACTTTAAAACTTCAAAAGCTTCTTTTTTTATACTATCTGAAACAGCCAAAGCCAGCACAATCCTATCATCAACAGCACCAAAGATTACAGTGTAGCCGTTTTCTTCATTTTTCTTCAAAAATTCTAAAAATTCATCTGATATGTTTATACCAATCTCTTCAAAAAGCTTTTTATTTCCAACGTACAAATTTTTGTTATCAAAAATACCAGTTATTCCTCTTCCTGCTAAAATCTGCTTTTGAAAGATGTTAACAAAATTAAAGCCGTTTTCTTTCATAAAACTTACGATTGATTGAGAAATAGGATGGTTGATATCTTTCTCCAAAGATAAAATCATTTCTAACTCTTCTTTACTTCCTTTGTATAATGTATCTACAACTTGAAATTTACCTTCTGTTAATGTCCCTGTTTTGTCAAAAATTACAATACCTATATCTTTTAGATTTTCAATTACTTCAGGATTTTTGATTAAAATTCCTTCTTTTGCAGCCCTACCAACGATATTAACTATTGCAATCGGAGTAGCAAGTCCCAAAGCACAAGGACAAGCTATCACAAGAACAGCTAAAGCTGTTGTAAACGCAAAATTTAGTGGATATCCAAGATAGTACCAAATGTTAATCACGATAATAGCAAAGATTAAAACAGATGGCACAAAAACCTGAGATATTCTATCTGCCAGCTGACCAATTTTCGGCTTTTTTGATTGTGCCTCAAGAAGAAGATTTATAATCTGATTTAAAACACTATCTTTTGCGTTTTTTGTCGCTTTTATCTTGATTACACCAACTTTATTTATACTTCCCCCTAAAACTTCATCACCTTCCTTTTTATACACAAGGTTAGACTCCCCTGTTAAAAACGACTGTTCAACCTCTGTCTGACCTTCTATGATAATTCCATCAACAGGTATTTTGTCACCAGGTCTAACAATTATAATATCGCCTTTAACTATATTTTCCGCCTTAACCTGATACTCTTTCCCATCAACTATGATAGTTGCATAGGTTGGCTTTAAAGATAGCAGATTTTTCATAAAGTCTGTTGCTTTTAATTTTGACTTTTGCTCTAAATATCTACCAAGTAAAACAAATGTAATGATAGCAGATGACCCTTCAAAATACACATGTCTCGTATTTTCTGGAAAAAAAGAAGGAAAAAGTAAGACTAATATAGAATAAAAATAAGCTGAAAAAGTTCCAAGAAAAACAAGCAGATTCATATCTGCAAGTCTATTTTTCAAAGACATAAATGAAGATTTATAAAACTCATAACCACCATAAAACTGAATTATTGATGCAATTATAAACTGAAAGTATTCATTGTAAGGAAATTTTATAAACATTGATAAAACAAGAAGAGAAAAGAGGGAAAGAGAAACTATTAGCCTATGTCTTAGATTATTTAACTCCTCTAACTTTTTTTTTCAAAATTTTCTAAATCAAAGGAAGCATCGTATCCAAGTTCTTTTATTTTATCCACTATTTGCTGTTTGGTTATTTTAGTTGGGTCGAATGTGAAAACACCTTTTGAAGTAGCAAAGTTTACAGAAGCTTCTTTAATTCCATCCATCATTTTTAACGTTGCTTCTACTGCAGCTGCACAACCTGCACAATGCATTCCTGAGATATTAAGCTGTATAGTTTCTAACTCTCCGGATAAACTTTCATTTTTTTCTTGGTTAGACTTCTTTCCAAAAAAAAACCAACTAACACCACCAATTAAAGCTAATGATATATTAAGTATCGTAAAATCTTTCATTTCTCACTCCTCCGAGCCATGTTCTTCTTCATGATGAGATTTTGCTAAAAAGTAAATAGTCAATGCTATTAAAAGTATTCCTATTGAAAGATAAAGCAAGTTTAAAACTTCTTCATACTTAAAACTAACAGCGTGTTTAAAAAATGTAACAATTAAAACCATAACTATAACTTTAGCAAGCTTATCTTTTAATTGGTCAAGAGAGTGAACAACAAGAATTCTAGAAGACTTTGTTTCTTTTTCCGCATAATCTATTTTACTTATAAACAATTCATAAAGTCCAATACCAAAAATTAAAAGCACTGTTGATATTAAATAAGCATCAATTGCACTTATAATATGCGTAATAGCATCTTTATGAAAGTTTTCATAGACCTGAGGGTCTGAAAAAGCATGAAACATTTCATTAAAAACAAGATAGATATCATATGTTCCTACTATAGTCAAAGTCAAAGCAGCAAAAATTGATGCAATTACCGCAAGAATTACCATCAGTCTTGATTCCCATAGTATCCTTTCAAATATCTGTTCAATCAAACCAAAAAACTTATTCATTCTTATCCTCCTTTTTATAGATTTTTTGATTTTATTTTATCATACTGATAAACTTCACTTAATTATATCTAAGATCTCAGAATCATCTAAAATTGCAGATTTATAGAAGATTAAGATGAGATAATCATTAATCTGCCTAACAATTATAAACTCGCAACCGGTTTTTAAATTCAAATCGTCGTTTACATAAGTTTTTGGAATTAAATTAAAGTCATCTAATATTCCTTCATTGAAATTTAATAATCCTTTTTTTAACTTCTCTTTTGTGTTTATGTTAAACAGGACTAAACCATTACAGTTTAAATTTTCATACAATTCTTTAATAAAGATTTCCGGGTCTAATTTGCCGGATTTGAACATCTTTACTGCTGTGCTTAAGTCATAAAATTTCCTATAAAATTCAGATTTGTCATTACATTTAAGATTTTCTATATACAGATTTTTTGCAAGGTTATTAATCTCTTCCTTTTGTTTTTCAAGTAGGCTCTTATCCGAAAAATATTTTAAAAATACCAGCCAAAATCCTAGTGCTATAAAGATATAAGTAAAATCAAAAAATCCAGATAGATATAGAGCTACTCCAAAAATCAATATTGTATAAATACTCATAAATACAAGGTCTATTAAATTTTCAACAAAGAAAATAAAAGTTATAAAAAATAGAGAAAAATAAATGTTTCCGGTTGTATACATAAAATAGCTAATAAGTAAAAAATCAAATAAAAATAAAAGATGCTTTAAAAATTTATGATTATGTAAAGGATAGAGAATTAACGTTCCAACAAAATAAGCTATAGACAACAAAGTTAAAGGTGTTTTAAAGTCAAAATTATAAAGTTGAACGTAAACAATTATTGATAAAGCTAAGATGAATCTTATTAAAATTTGAAGTAGTTCAGTATTCTTAATCATTCAAAAATCTTCTTTGAAATCAAATTTATTGTAAAAACTATTTTATTTTTAAATTCTTCAGAAAAAAAATTCTTATTTAGAATTTTATAAAATTCATTTGGATAGGGTTTTAACCATAATGTGTTGATACCTTCAAATTCAAAATTGAAATCTTTGTCTAAGATTAACGATGTATCTAAACCATTATTTTCTATCAATTTCTCCAATCTTTTAATTAGATTTTTATTTATATTGTTAACTGCCAATTTTTCATTCCCTACACCAGCATTGTTTAACAAAAAAAGCAGCAAAACATCATCTTTTTTTAGTTCTTTTAAATTTTTCCTCAAGCATTGAAAATCATTATTAAAATTAATAAAAAATCGGGTACGAAATCCTTTTGGGTACCCGACCTTCATATATCTATCTAAAATCTCTTTAAAGACGATATACGTTGAAAAATCTGAAAGTTTTTCTAAATCTGTGATGCTTAAATAATATATAAAAAACTTTTCACCATAACCTATATCAAAAAATATACAGCTGTTATTTTTTTCACTTATAACATTCAATTTTAAATCAGGATACTTCTTTAAATCTTTTTGAATAATTTTTTCTAACTTTTTCAACCTATCTCAATAATCCAATGTTTATATTTATCGTTTTTACCTCTTACTGCATCAAAGTATATATCTTTAATCATCTTTGTTATTTTTCCAACTTTACCATCTGCTACTGGTTTGCCGTCTATCTCAATTACCGGAGAAATCTGTGCTCCTGTTCCACAGAAGAATACTTCATCAGCCACGTAAAGCTCTGTTCTTGAAATGCTTCTTTCTACAACAGGTATGTTTAAATCTTTTGCTATTTCCATTACTGCATTTCTTGTTATTCCTTCTAAAATATCATCGCTTACTGGCGGGGTTATAAGCTTTCCGTTTCTAACGATGAAAATATTTTCTGCACTACCTTCAGAGACATAACCGTTTTTGTTTAATACGATTGCTTCTTCTGCTCCGGCTAATAATGCTTCTGTTTTTGCCATTGCTGAGTTTACATAAGCACCTGTAACCTTTAATCTTGGTGGAATCATATTATCATTTAATCTTGTCCAAGAAGAAACTTTGGCTTTAATTCCTTTATCAGTGTCTATGTAATCTCCAAGAGGTAATGTATAAATTGCAATTTTCGCAGTGTATCCGATTAATTTTGGTCCAATTGCCAAATCAGAGAAATACACAATAGGTCTTATATAAACATCTTCTTTATGATTGTTAACTTTAACCAACTGTGCTGTTATGTCTACAAGCTGGT
>NZ_ABZS01000080.1 GCF_000173615.1 Sulfurihydrogenibium yellowstonense SS-5
TTCAAAAGTTTTGTCTTCCGTTTTCCTGGGAAGGTCAAAAAGTTTTATATTTGCTAATTCTTTGATTGCTATCAAATTTGCGACATGCTCCCCCAACATTCCCCGCTCCCACGATGGAAACAGTTGGTCTTTTATACTCTCCCATTATGAAGCCTCCTTGAGGAAAATTTGTATAATTAGGATATAACGACATTTAAATTTTGTCAATCAAACAGTGTTTGATTTTTTTTGAATATTAGAAGAATTGTCTTTTTTTTATTCAAGAGCTGGATTATAGTGTTATAAAATTTCTTTAAACAGTAGAATATACAAGTCGGGTGAGAAATTCAATAAAAGCATGAGATTCTTCTCACGGCTACAGAATGACAAATAAGACTATCCTTTCTCTGATGCTTATCATTCAACCTTTCACTGCCAACCTGAGGACTTTAGTCCGCAGATTTCCTTATCTATTCTATAGAAATCGCTAATTTCTCACCCAGGGCGTGTTTAATCTATGTGTGTTTGACTATTGTATAATATTATGAGAGTGTTCCAGAATTTTTTAAGTTTACTTTTTTGTCATTCTGAAGCCAAAGGCTCAAGGATCTCATCTTTTAAAAATTGATGAAAAAGGAGATTCTTTGCCGGCTGCAGAATGGTAACGTTCGGAAGTTCCTTCTTATCCTGAAGACTTTAGTCCGAATGGTCTTCAAAAAACTGCAGAATGACAATCTGCTAATTAATTTCTTAGGTTTAGCTAAAATTTTAAAGCATCCTGTAGTATTAAAGTTTGTAGGTGAGCAGCTCTGTTGCTGTGTTAATTAAGTTTTTATCCTACCCCCGTTTTATATTAAGATAGGTCAAAGCTACTCCAGCTAAAACAAGAATTGGCAAGCCTATGATGATGGTTACCACAATGGATAAAATACTTGCAATAGCTGACTTTTTAAAGTCTTCTTTGAATAAAATTTTACCAAGATAAGTCTGCACAAAAATAAGCAATACAAACATCAAAATAAGCGAGTAATGAGATAAATATTTTTCAAATAGAAGCTTAAAAGAGCCTGCTATCGTATAGCTTATTAGCACAACTAAAAAAGATAAAAAGAAGGAAGTATTTTTATAGACAGCGAGCTTTGAAGAGTACCAGTAAGAAAAGGTAGCAATCAATAAAAATGAAAAACCAACTATAAAATTATAAAGCATTTTACACCTCTATTTTGTACCTATCGCTTTCGTACGGAAGGTTTTTAAGTCCAGCAATGTCTGGATTTTGTATATTTTTTGATTGAATCAAAATTTTAAACTTTTCTCCCATTCCCTTTGGTAGGATTAAGGTTTTTAATCTGTTTAATCTCTCGTAAGATTTGTAATCTCCTTTTTCTTGTAGTTCTTGAAAAATATCCATCAAACCAAGACTGATTAAAAAGTGTGCTTGGTCTGTAAAGCCTAAAAAATAAAGTTTGGATTTTTTACCATAGTAAACCAGCGCAGAAAAATTAACATGAGATGTTATATCTTGAAGACCAACATTTTGATAAAAGTTTTCGTTGTATGTGTGTTTATAATAACAAAGAAGCGTTCCCCTCATTCTGTATGGTTTATAGAGTTCTTTTGATGGATAGCCATAATCTATGGTAAAGACAAAGCCTTTTTCTAATTTATTTCCGATTTCTTGTATTAAATCCTTAGCATACAGATTTATTTCTGTTGTCATTCCTTCCGAAATATCAATGTTTAAATCTTTTAAATACTGTAAAATATCCTTCTGCGGCTCTTTTAAAACTTCTTTTATGTCATCACCTTCCAATGTTATATAAACTTCAAATATTTTGCCGTTTATTTTCCTAATTAGATGAACAGGTAATGCGTCGAAAAGCTCGTTTGAGTATATGATGCCATTGATGTTGTTAATTTCTGTTAAATCTTCGTGGAAGGATATATTATCAAAATCTTTTAAAAGTTTTTTCTGATAGTCTCTGTGGTACGGAGATTTTTCAACCGAGATGAATTCTAAAATTTTATACAAATTTGGGTAGTTATTTTTTATGTAAGATAAAACATCATAAGCAAGATATCCTTTTCCAGAACCTATCTCAACTATCTGAAATTTTTGATTTTTAAAGTAGTTTTCATAGATTTCATTAAACTGTTTTGCAAGAAGATTTCCAAAGGCAGGGTCTAATTCGCTTGATGTATAAAAGTCTCCAAGTCCTCCGATTTTTTCTTTTTCTGATGTGTAATAGCCAAGATTTGGATAATAAAGAGCCATCTCCATAAAATCTTTAAAGGAGATAGCCCCTTCCTGCTGAATTTTTTGTTTGATTATATTGATTAACTCTTCTTTTCCGGTTAAATGCATCTAAGCTGTTTGCTCTTGGTAGTTAGGACCAAGTCTTGGCATGTTAAAGTCCCAAAGTTTTTCTCTTGTTTTATCGTATTCTGGCCATAATTTTTGGTCTTCTCTCCATGCTGATTTTTCATCAAACTTTTCTTTTCCTCTTCTTGCAACAAAATCATTTGCTATCTGAGTTAGTACATCTTTATCTAAAACCCAGCTTTTTCTTGTGTAAGATGAAAGGTCGTATATATCCGTCATGATAATACAATCAGTCGGGCATGCTTGGGTACATAAACCGCAGAATGTACATTTAGATAAATCCATGTTAAAAACTGTCATTACTTTTAAGCCATAGTGTGGATGGTCTTCTGGAACATCAAGCTTTTCTGATTGGATATCAAAAAGCTCCGGCACTGGACAAGCTGCCTGACAAAACTTACAAGCAATGCATCTTGTTTCTCCCGGTTCTGGCGGCTTAATCTTTAATCTTTTAACCCAACTGTCAAACTCAGGATTTTCTGTTCCATCTACTGTTCTAAGTCCGTGAATTCCTCTAAATCTTGCCGGTGGAGTAACAACTTCGTAAGGAAAGTCAACAGTTATTACCTTTTTCCAAAGATGTTTTATTGTAGTTTTTAATCCTTTTATAAAATCTAAGAAAAATATTTTTTCTACAAGTGTTTGTGGTTTTGCTCCTACTTTTTTAATTCCCATGTTTAAAACCTCCTATCTATCCGTTTCTCCAACAACCGGGTCTATAGTTGAAAGTAAAGTAATTGCGTCTGCAATCGGTCTTCCAATGATAGCTTTTGTAAATACTTGTAGATTATAAAATGCGCCAGACCTAATTCTCATTCTGTGAGCTTTTAATCCATCTTTTTTGTTGTATATATAAAATCCAAGCTCACCCCTTGGATTATCTGATGATGCATAAGTTTCTCCAGCCGGAAGTTTCATTCCTCTACCATCTATTGTTACTTTTAGCTTTTTCTCATCCGGTGTTTGGAAGAAGTAAGGGTCATTTTTAGACATTTTTCTAAGTTTAGCTACACACTGTGCTATTATTCTTATGCTTTGTCTCATCTCTTCCATTCTTACTAAGTATCTATCGTAAGAATCACCTTTTTCTCCAACAGGAATATCAAACTCAACTTCTCCATAGGCATCATACTTATCTATTTTTCTAACATCATAAGGGACGCCAGAACCTCTTGCTACTGCTCCGGTTAAACCATACTGATACACATCCTCTTCTGTAATGATGCACACATCTTTGTTTCTTGATAACCAAATTCTGTTTCTTGTTAAGAGTGTTTCGTAATCATTAATTCTTTGTGGAAGGTCTTTTATAAGATGTTCGATAGCATCTAAAGCTCCATATGGTAAATCTGCAAATACTCCACCAATTCTAAAGTAATTTATTGTGAATCTTGCTCCGGTAATTCCTTCTATAATATCCATTATTTTTTCTCTTTCTCTAAATGTATATAAGAACATTGTCAAAGCACCAAGGTCAAGGGCATAGGTTCCAAGCCAGAGAAGATGACTATTGATTCTTGAAAGTTCTGCCATCATAGTTCTAATCCATTTTGCCTTTTCTGGCACTTCTATTCCAAGCATTTTTTCTGCTGCTAAAACATAAGCATGGTTTTCATTTATTGCTGCGATATAGTCCATTCTGTCTGTGTAAGGTATAAACTGCTGCCAGTTGACATTTTCGCCAAGCTTTTCAACACCTCTATGAAGCTGACCGATGATAATATCACATTGTTTTACATATTCACCGTCTAAGTCAAATAAAAACCAGATTGTACCGTGTGTTCCCGGGTGAAGCGGTCCCCAGTTTAACACTATTTGAGATGTTTTTACCGGCATTCTTTTTTTCTGTGTTATTTCTAAATCTTCCATTGTTGGAAGGGCTGTATGCATTCTATCATAATTAAATAAACCTTCTAAATTTTCCCCTCTTAAAGATTCATTTAGAGATGGTAGCTCAGTATCTTTTATACCTTCAAGCGGAAAGTCTTTTCTGAGTGGATGGTATGGATAAGTCTCCCAAAGCAACATTCTGACTAAATTTTCATGACCTTCAAACTTTATACCAAACATATCCCAAGCTTCTCTTTCAGCCCATTTTGCACCTTTCCAAAGGTTTGTAAGGGTTGGCAGTGTTTCGTTTTCCGCCCATGTTTTGACGATTATTCTTTCTTGATTTTTTGGAGAAAATAGAATAACTACTCCTTGAAATCTTGGGTTTTCTTTTTCTCCATGGTCTATTATCGTAAGGTCTATAAACATTTTGAATTGATATTCCGGGTCTTCTTTTAAGAATGTTAGAAATTCTATGAATTTATCTTTTGGCACTTCTACAGATACAACACCCTTTCCCTCTGAAACCTTTGGATATCCAAATCTTTCTTCCAACTTTTTAGCTTTTTCTAAGCTTATCCATGCCATACCTTTCTGCCTCTCAAAAAATTTTTAAAACAGTGTTATAAAATCTTAACCTTTTTTTTGAAAATTATCAAGCATTTGTATAAGTCATACCAGTTTGGGAAAATTCCGATTTATTTGAATTTATAATATCACAAAAGTATTGTAAAGGTGATTTTTTGTTTAAACTATGATGAGGTCTTTCTGTGTTATACCATAACATATATTGCAACATCTTTTTATTAAACTCATGAATGTCTTTTAATTCGTAATCTTCGTAGTACATGATAAATTCATCCTGTAATGTCCTATTCATTCTCTCTACATATGCTTGTCCTTTTGGATATCTTGGATAGTTAAAATAATGTTTTATATCTTTTTTCTTTAATGCTTTGGTAAACTCGCCTAAGAATTCACTGCCATTATCTGTTTGTATACCTTTTATCTCAAATGGCATTGCTTTTATCAATTTCTCTAAAAAGTCTTTCGCATTTTTACTGTTTAGTCTGTCATATGCAAAAGTAAAGGAGATTCTTGTTTTTACATCTTTGGCTACAAATATATAAACTTTTCTACCATTTACATATTCATGCTTAGTATCTATTTGTACTAATTCTCCTGGTTTTGTTGGTTTTTTGTCTTTATATCTATCTTTCTTTGTTTTCTTTTTAATTTCTTTTACCATTAACTCTCCAGTTCTTCCGTTGATTGTGATTCTTTGCCTGGCATACTCATGATTTAACTTCCTTTCATCTTTAAGCATCTTTATTATATTTCCAATTGAACTTACAGATATCGTAGGAATGTTGTGCTGCTTACAAAGCTCATCAAGTAAAACCTTTATTTTTTCTTTTCCAAGCTTAGGATGTTTTTTTCTGATTTCTAAAACTAATTGTTTATGTTTTTCTGTTATTTTTTGTAATTTTTCTAACTTCATTCCTTTTTTTGACACATAACGATTTTTTAAAGATACTGGATTGTTATTACTGCTTTTATACTCTTTAATCCATCTGTATATGGTAGATTTTGATACACCAAAAGCTTCTACTGCAAGTTTTACTGAGTGTTTTAAGGCAAACTCTACAACTTGCAATCTAAACATTATTTCTGGATGTTTTTGTATAACATCATCTAATTCTTTTACTTGTTTTAAAAGCTTTCTTTCAAGTGTATTAATTCTCTGAATGTAGGTAGATGTCCCTACTTTCTTTCTCATCTTTATCCCTCCGATTTTCATAATTTTAAATTCTTATATTATATTCTCCCATGTTTCTTTTAGCTTGTACAGCATTATATAGGATATCACAACTGCTTTTAAAATGTGGTCTGATTTATGTTTTGAATATATTTAGATTTTCTAAATTTCATTAAATCGAGAAGTTTTATGTTGAGGCTGTTTGTAAAAATCCACACTGTCATTCTGCAGCCGGCGAAGAATCTCAACCTAAAAGATGTCATTCTGAGCGAAGCGAAGAATCTCATGTTTTTCCTTTCAAAAAATCAAAAAAGAGATCCTTCAGACTTCGCCCTCAGGATGATAAGGAAAGGCAAATTTACAAAAATTTTTACAGCACCCTCAGTATTACGTTTCACTTACAAATATCATTTAATCCTTTTTAGCGTTATATTTACCTTTCCTTCAATTTCTATAAGATACGGCACATCTTCATTTTTATTTATGTATATCGTAATCCTTTTTGTTTTGCTATTTTGTGGCTCAAATATGTAAACATATTCTGATGCTGTATCTTGCTTTGATATTTTTACAGGTGCATCATTGATCTTTATTTTCATATTTAAAATATCATCTTCTTTTAATCTGCCTTTAAAAAACTGGGATATTATTGGTAGCCAAGGTTTTTTTTCATATATTTCTTGGTTTTCATATATTTTTTCCTTTTCTTTTTCTTTCTCATAAAGAGCTTTGTAATCATTTTGTTCTAAATAAACAAAGTCATAATTGTACAGGAATCTTAATGATGGGTAAGTTTGCCCCCTTGCTTCAATTTTGTTGTCTTTTTTAATAAAGTAAACTTCTCCAACTCCTATTCCCAATGCATACACTTTATATACAGCTGTATAATCTTCTTCCTTTTTTGTTTTACCTTCGTATGTTACGACATAAAAAGGCTCTGTTCTAATTATTTCTTCATCGGATTTAGAAGATTTAAATCCGGTTAAAATTATTGAGATTGTTAGAATTGTGATTAAGATCTCGCTCATTTAAATCAATCCCTCTTTTGCAAAGCTATAAAAATCTTTTTTGCCAACAATTATGTGGTCAAGTAAATCAAATCCAAGCTCATTGGCAAGTGTTTGAAGCTTTTTAGTAAACTCAATATCTTCTTGTGATGGAGTTGGGTCATTGTTTGGATGGTTATGGCTTATTATAATTCCATTACAGTTATGCTTTATTGCATAGTATAAAATGTCTCTTGGCAGCACTCTAACTACGTTTAAAGAACCTTTCGCTATAACTTCTTGAGCTATTAGATGGTTAGAGCTGTTTAAGTATAAAGCTACCATATGCTCTTGGGTCTCTTTTGATAAAAATTTTAAATAATTAAAAGCATCAGACACGGAAGAGATTTTTATTTTTTCAGTATGATCGTCCATTCTCTTTGCAATTTCTATGATTGCAAGAATTTGTAAAGCTTTTGCCTCACCAATGCCTTTTATTTTTT
>NZ_ABZS01000079.1 GCF_000173615.1 Sulfurihydrogenibium yellowstonense SS-5
TTGCTTTTTTGGCTAAGTTTTTTAAAAAATCTGCTGTTTCTTTGATTGTCTCTATTCTGTTATGTAGATAAAAAACCTGTCCGTTTCTGTCTATTTCAAATTCAATGGCTTTTTTTATAAGCTCTTCATCAAAATTTGAGACATATGTTTTTATCTCATACCTTCCCTCCGGTGGTGTGTTTAAAACCGATATATCTTTTAGTCCTGAAAGTGCCATGTTTAATGTTCTTGGAATTGGCGTTGCAGTTAAGTATAAAGTATCTACACTTTCTCTTATCTGTCTTATTTTTTCTTTTGCTTTTACTCCAAATCTATGCTCTTCATCAATCACAAGGAGCCCAAGCTTATTAAAAGATAGGTTAGTATGTAAGATTTTATGAGTTGCTACCAAAACGTCTATTTTTCCCTCTTCAAAAGCTTTTATTGTATTATCATTTTCCTTTTTTGATTTTAATCTTGAAAGATTTTCTACGATTATTCCGTAAGGTTCAAGCCGTTCTTTTAATTTTTTATAATGCTGATAAGCAAGGACAGTAGTAGGAACCAAAAGCAAAGCTTGGTATCCATTTATTACAGATATAAAAATGCCTCTGATGGCTACTTCGGTTTTACCAAAGCCAACATCTCCACATATTAGCCTTTCCATTGGCTTTGGCTTTGAAAAATCGCTTTTTATGTCTTTTATGGCTTTTATCTGGTCGGGTGTTTCTACAAATGGAAACTCTCTTTCAAACTTGCTTATTAGCTCATCATCTGTTTTTAATGGTGGTCTGTATATATTTTGTCTTTTTGAATAGATCTCTAACAGATTTTTTGCAATATTTTTTAAAGACTCCTTAACTTTTTTCTTTAGATTTCTCCAAGAAGTACCGCCGATTTTATCAATCTGAATGATAGAGTTGGTTTTGTATTTATGAATTTTATCAAAATGAAGGTATGAAACATAAACCTTCTCACCGCCTGCATACTCAAGAATCATAAAATCATAAACTTTTCCTCTAATCTCTCTTGTCTCTATCCCTCTGTAGATACCTATCCCAAAATCTTCATGAATTATGTAATCACCTTCCTTTAACGGCTCAACATCTAACTCTAACTTTTCTTCAACCTCCGGTAGGAAAGCCGTTTTTTCATTAAGTAGTACAAGCTCTTTTTTTAATGGAATTTTATAGACGGTAAACTCTTGTGTAATATCTTTTATAGCTCCAACCTCAGGATTAGAAAATTTTGAGTAAAATTGACCTTTGATAGGTAAATTTAAATCTTCATAGATATCTAAGGTATAAATATCGTTTTTTAAATAATCTCTAAAAAAGGTACTTTCTTCATCTTCAAAAATAAGTGGCGTTTTTGATTTGACGTTAAAGTCATAAAGCGGCAAAATGAATATTTCTTCTATTTCTTTTCTTGTTAAGATTTTTGATTTTAGAAAGATGTTTTCTATTGTATCACCGAAAAAATCTATATCTACTATGCCTACCTTTGGAATGTTGATAGATAAAAAGCCACCTCTTACAGAAAATTCTCCTTCATTTTCTGGAAATTCTTCTCTTATGTACCCAAGTTTATAAAGTTTCTCTATCAAAAATTCTCTGTTTAACTCCCCGTTTTTCTTTATATTGATAATGTCTTTTAAGAAATTTTCTTTTGTTCTAACCTTTACACTTAAAGCATCTTTGGAAAATACTAAAATCCAATTTTTACCTGCTAAAATTTTATAGATAGCATAATTTCTCTCAATCTGACTTAAAAGGTCAAGTTTTTCTTGAGAAGATGGAAAATGAATGATTTCAATGTCTTTTTTAAAGAAATCTTTATAAGCCTTAAGATTTAAAAAGCTTTCTTTTGCGGACTTTTCAGAGTCTGTTATCAAAAATAAAGGTTCCTCTTTCTGAATAAGTAAATATTCACAATATGAACTGTTGCCTGTGTATACTTTCATAGCATGCTAAATTATACACTAAAATTAATATAAGAAAATTAATATAAGCATTTTATCAAAAATTTATATGCCTTGGGGTGAGACTGCTTACAAAAATCCACGCTGTCATTTTGACCGAAGCTAAGAATTTCCTACTTTTACCTAATTTCTTAAATTAATCAGTTATAATAATACCTTGGGGTGAGAAATTAGCAATTTTTATAGAATTTAAAAATGAGATCCTTCGGCCTTACGGCCTCAGGATGACATGAAAAGGTTGAATGATAAACATTATAAAGGAAGGATAACCTATTCCGTCATTATGAGCGAAGCGAAGAATCTCATGTTTTTATTAAATTTCTCACCCGACGTATTTCTTAAATTAATAAGTTATAATAATTGCAAACAAAAAAGGAGGTTGCAAAATAATGATAGCTTTTGTTTTTCCGGGACAAGGTTCCCAGTATGTTGGTATGGGAAAAGATATTTATGATAGCTTTGAAGAAGTTAGAGAGATTCACAATAAAGTTAATGAAAAACTTGGATTTAATTTGACAGAAATTATATTCAATGATGAAGAAAAACTTAATCTTACACAATACACACAACCGGCTATTTTACTTACTTCTTATTTGATTTACAAAATTTTTAACAAAAAAAATAGAACTCCATCGTTTTTGGCTGGGCATTCCTTAGGAGAGTTTACAGCTTTAACTGTTGCAGGAAGTTTATCCGTAGAAGATGCAGTTTATCTTACTTATATAAGAGGAAGTTTGATGCAAAGCGCAGTTCCGGAAGGAAAAGGCTTAATGGCTGCAATAATTGGCTTAGATGCAAATAAAATAGAAGAGGTTCTAAAAACGATCGATGGCGTTGTTGAGATTGCAAACTACAACTCTTATGAACAAACCGTTATTTCCGGTGAAACAGAAGCGGTAAAAAAAGCGATGGAAGTTTTAAAATCGCAAGGTGCTAAAAAGGTTGTACCATTAGCTGTATCAGTTCCTGCCCATTCATCCCTTTTAAAAGAAAAAGCAAAGGAATTTGCCAAGTATATTGAAGATACACCTTTTAACGATGCAAAAATTCCTGTTATATCAAACATCACTGCAACTCCGATAACAAAGGTTCAAGAGATAAAAGAAGAGTTAAAAGCTCATTTTTATTCACCGGTTAGATGGGTTCAAACTGTAGAGTTTTTAGCAAATAACGACGTTAAAACAGTTTATGAGATTGGTCCAAAGAAAGTTTTAACCGGTCTTATAAAAAGAATCAACAGCAATTTAGAGCTTAAAAATATAGAAACTTTGCAAGACATAGAGAATGCTTAAATCTTTATTTATCACAGCAACAGACACAGGCGTAGGAAAAACAACCATTTCCTATGCCTTGGCTAAAACACTAATAGAAAAAGGATTAAAAGTAGCATACTTTAAACCTGTTGAAACCGGTGCAGACCCAATTCCGGAAGATGCTACTTTATTATCAAAACTGACATGTCAGCAGATTGACGAAGTAGTTTTATATACTTTCAAAAATCCTGTAGCTCCATACGTGGCAACTATAATGGAAGGTGGAGGTATAGATTTAGAGAAAATAATAAAACATTATGAATATCTCGTTCAAAAATATGACTTTGTAATAGTGGAAGGAGCCGGCGGTGTTTTGGTTCCGATTAAAGAAAATTACACATACAGAGAACTAATTAAAGACTTAAATATACCCGTTCTTTTAGTATCAAGAGCAAGTCTTGGAACGATAAATCATACACTGCTTACTTTGGAAGCTTTGAAAGATGCTAATATCTTAGGTATTGTCATGAATGGTTTTACTGGCAATGATATATCGGAAGAAAAAAATCCAGAAGTAATAGAAAAGTTCTCTAAAGTAAAAGTAATAGCAAAATGTAATAAATCCGAAACTCCAATCAGCGAATGTTATGAAAAATTGAAAAATGCGGCAGGATTGATCTTATGAAAGATTAAATAGGATGCTCCGGATTTTTCTTATATGGACCAAAAGGAAGATTTTTCCCCTGATTTAAAGCCAAATCAATGGTTTACTTACTATGCTACAAAATTTAAAACTGTGGAAATAAATTCTACTTTTTATAACTTTCCAAAAAAGAGCTCCATAAAAAGATTTTATAAAATATCTCCAGAAGATTTTAAATTTTCTGTTAAAGTCAATAAAACAATCACACATATAAAAAGGTTTAAAGACCAATTAAAAATCCAGGAACAAGAGAAAATAGGATTTTATATAGAATATCATAATTTTCAGTTATTTCTTTTGTGTTTGCTCTGCCGGTATACTTTCAATAACAGATTTTGATTTTGCAATATGGACGCTTAAGTATGATAGTATTAGAACTAATGTTAAGAATATTGCTCCAAGCCAGTAGGTTATTTTTGTTAAAATCGTTGCTGCAGAAGCTCCAAGAACAGCCTTTGCCGCACCAGACCCAAAAACAGCTCCAATCTCTGCACCTTTTGTTTTTTGCATTAAAACAAGAATTATTAAAAGAACAGAAACAATTATTAAAACTACAGATAAAACTCCAAACAAAAATTCCAATTTCTACACCTCCAAAGAATGGGTAATGATTTTATAAAATTTTTCAGGGTCTAAGCTTGCTGTACCAACCAAAAATCCATCAACATTTTTTTGACTTATCAAATCTTTTGCGTTATTTTCGTTAACACTACCACCGTATAAAATCCTTGTAGTCTCATCATTTCCTTTAGACAATTCATTTATAAGAGTTCTAATAAAATGATGAACTTCTTGGGCTTGCTCTTTTGTTGCATTCTTCCCTGTTCCAATAGCCCAAACGGGTTCGTAAGCTATATCACAAAGACCAATATCAGGATAAACACCGGCAAAAGCCATTTTTATCTGTCTTTCTACAACGTTTAATGTTATTCCAAGCTCTCTTTCTTCTAACGTCTCTCCAACGCAAACTATCGGTCTTATTCCATACTCCAATGCAGATATAACTTTTTTATTTATAAGCTCGTCCTTTTCTCCAAAAATATGTCTTCTTTCAGAATGTCCAAGGATTACATACTCAACGTTTAACTCTTTCAACATTATTGGCGATATCTCACCAGTAAAAGCCCCTCTATCTACATGATACATATTTTGAGCACCAAGCTTTATTTTTGTGTTGTTAAGCTCTAAGGAGACTGAAGATAAAGCTGTAAAAGATGGAGCAATCATAATATCGACTTGATGAATATCTTCAACCATAGGTTTAAATTTTTCTATGTACTCTACGGATTCTGCAACTGTTTTGTTCATCTTCCAGTTTGCAGCTATAAGATATCTCATTTTCTAACCTCTTTGCTTATGATATTTCCTTCTTGGTCTAACTCGTAGACAACTGCAGCGCCTGTATCAAGCTCAACCTTTATAATCTCTTCCGGTGTTAGTTTTTCAAGATACATAATTATAGACCTTAAAGAGTTTCCATGGGCAACAACTAACACATCATTTCCTTCATAGATATCGCCAAGAATTGCTCTTTCTAAGAATGGAATTGTTCTTGCAGCAGTGTCCTTTAAAGATTCTCCTTCCGGTGGTGCAATATCATAGCTTCTTCTCCAAAGATGAACTATTTCAGCTCCATATTTTTGCCTTGCCCTGTCTTTGTTTAAACCTTGTAATGCTCCATAGTGTCTTTCGTTTAATGCTTGGTCTTTTATAATTGGGATTTGTAGTCCAATAACTTCAAGAATGATTTTTAATGTTTCTTGAGCCCTTGTTAATGCAGATGTGTAAGCAACTTTGAATCTAATATCTTTTAAAAGCTCCCCTGCTTTAAAAGCTTCCTCTTTTCCTTTTTCTGTGAGTGGAACATCTACCCATCCGGTAAATCTATTTTGTAAGTTCCAAAAAGATTGTCCATGTCTTACTAAGACTAATTTAGGCATAAAAACCTCCAAAGTTTTTAAAAATTATTATATCATTAAGTAAGCAATGGTGATTGGTATTAGTTTGTGGGAATGTAAAGAGTTAATAATCACAAGATACGTCGGAGCGAGAAATTCATTTAAAATATTAGATTCTTCGCCGGCTTCAGAATGACAGTGTTGATTTTTGCAAGCAGTCTCCCCCCTACTTTTCAGTAAACCTTCCCATTGAATAAAATTTTCTATGCCTTAACTCAACCAGTTCATCTAAGTTAATATTTATTATTTCTTTTAAAGAGTTTCTCAAAGCTCTTCTTAGTAATCTATACATTTTCTTTGGCTGTAAATGAGCTCCGCCAAGTGGTTCTCTTACTATACAGTCAATAATACCAAGTTCTTTTAAATCTTGTGCTGTAATTTTTAAGCTTTCTGCTGCGATAGGGGCTGACTCTGCTGATTTAAAAAGTATTGCAGCACAACCTTCAGGTGATATGACGGAATATATAGCATTTTCAAGCATAAGTATTTTGTCTGCAACGCCAAGAGCTAATGCTCCACCACTACCACCTTCACCTATGACTGTCGCAATAATGGGAATTTTTAAGCTGCCCATTACCATTAAACTTTCTGCTATAGCTTGAGATTGACCTCTTTCTTCTGCACCGATGCCTGGATAAGCTCCCGGAGTATCTATGAATGTAAAAATCGGTCTTTTGAATTTTTCTGCTAATTTCATTACTCTGATGGCTTTTCTGTATCCCTCCGGGTGCGGCATTCCAAAGTTTCTTTCTATCTTTTCTTTTGTATCCCTTCCTTTTTCATGACCGATTACACAAACAGGCTTTCCTTCAAAGTTTGCAAATCCTGCTATTATTGCTTTATCATCTGCAAACCTTCTATCTCCGTGAAGTTCTATGAAATCAGTGAATAAATTATTTATATAGTCTATTGTGTGTGGTCTTTTTGGGTGTCTGGCAAGCTGAACCCTATCCCATGCTGTCAAACTTGCCATCTTTTCCTTAGATAGTTTTTTAAATCTTCTTCTTAATTTTGCAAGTTCATTGATTAAATGATGCTCACCTTTTTTTACTCTCTCTCTTAATATTTCAATCTGATCTTGCAAAGATTGTAATTCTTGATTTATATCCATTTTATGATGCCCCATTTGTTAAAACCAAGTATATATAGGCTATGAAAAATAATATACCGGATGTAAATCCAAAAGCAAAATATTCTCTATTAATGTAAGAAACTGTTAGAGCTATAAAAGCTGAAATTATTGCAAATATTCCGGACACTAACGCAAGCCCTGTTATGCTCCATTCTGTAAATAAAACACCAATGCTAACAGGAATTGTACTTTGAAACACCATTGCACCGGCAATGTTTCCAACTGCCAACGTATCTTTCTTTTCCAAAATCCATTTTACGCTGTTAATTTTTTCAGGTAATTCTGTAGCTATTGGAGCGATAATAAGAGAAAAAATCAATGGGTCTAATCCAAAAGCTAAACTTATTTTTTCTATTCCATGAACGAAGAAATGTGCTCCACCAACCATTATTATAAGAGAGATGATTACTTGAGCAATTATTAAAGATAAATGCG
>NZ_ABZS01000078.1 GCF_000173615.1 Sulfurihydrogenibium yellowstonense SS-5
TTCCGAAAGCCTTCCTTCTTTTAGTCCTCTTGCTGTAATGATGGCAGCTTGGGAGCTTATATTACCACTAAGGGCGGCAACCATTGGCAAGAAAAAAATGATTGGTAAAAACTGCTCAATTGTAAAACTGAAAAAACTTATGATTATAGCTGTTATAAACTCTCCAAATGTTGCAGTTAAAAGCCAAGGCATTCTTAATTTTGCAATTTTAAATGTCTTATCTTGATAAAAAAGCTCCTCTTCTTTTGCTCCTGCCATTTTAAAGAAGTCTTCGGTTGTTTTCTCTGAGATTACATCAATTATATCTTCAATATAAATAACACCTACAAGCTCTTCTTCATCATTAATGACAGGCAAAATATAAAGGTCGTATCTTTTAAAAATATCAATAGCTTCTTCTTTTGTAGCGTTTATGCTTACAGTTATAAGCTCTCTTGTCATTGTATCTTTTACTAAAATGTTACCCGGAGATGCAATTAATTCTTTCAGCGAGACAACGCCAATAAGCCTGTTTTTATCATCAACAACATAGATATAGAGAATCTCTATCTCTTTATCTGTATTTTTTACAATTTCAAGAGCTTCTTGAACTGTAATGTTTTCATTTATGCTTAAATAATCTTCTCTAATAATAGATGCTATGTTGTCTTCATTGGTAGTAAGCAGCTGCTCTAACTCTTCTAACTCTTCAATCTTTTCCTTCTCTAAGTTTTTTAAAATAATATCTCTTACATCATCGGGAATATGGTCTATAATTTTTACAATTTCATTAACCGGGAGATTATTTAAAAGATTTGTTAAGTCTTTTGAACTTAAATTTCTAAGTAATTCAGATTTTATATCTTCTTCAAGGTCTTGAAAAACATTGGCAGCTTTTTGAATGTTTGATTTGATTAAGGTAAGCATTAAGATTTTTCTTTCTTCTTTCTTTAGATATTTAAAGACTTCGGCTATGTCTCCTTTGTGGGTTTTTATGATAATCTTTTCTATAGTTTTATAATCTCTTTTGCCTATAGCCCTTTTTAGGGTTTCCTTTAAAACTTCAATTATTGGAGACATAGTGCCTTCCTTTTTTATGATATTTGGTTATAACCAAGCTCTCTAAGTAGTGGTAAATCTTCTTTCCATCTTTCTTTAACTTTTACATACAGATTTAGATGAACTTTTTTGCCGAGTAAAAACTCAAGCTCTTCTCTTGCTTGCATACCGATTTTCTTTAACATCTGTCCTTGTTTACCTATAATTATACCTTTGTGATTTTCCTTTTCAACATAAATGACCGCATCAATAATAAGCAGATTTTTATTTTTTTCTCCTTCTTTTATACTTTCAACTTCAACAGCAACAGAGTATGGGACTTCTTGTCTTGTGTTTAAAAATACTTTTTCACGAATGATTTCTGCTATGTAAAACTTTAGCGGCAGGTCTGTTATCTGGTCTTCTGGATACAACGGCGGAGATTCTGGTAAATATTTTTTTATTGTTTCAATAAGCTCATCAATGTTTAGATTTTTGATAGCAGATATTGGAACAAATTCTTTAAAGTCGTATATTTTTGTAGATTCTTCAATAAGTGGTAAAACTAAATCTCTTTTTATCTTGTCAATTTTATTGATTGCAAGGATTGCAGGCTTATTTACTTTTTTAAGATAGTTTTCTACAATTTCTTTGTCTTCTTTTGTCCAACCTGCCTCAGCATCTATAACCATTAAAATAACATCTGCACTTTCTATTCCTGATACTACAGATTCCATTACTGATTTTGTAAGTAAATCTCCACCTTTTTGAACCCCCGGCGTGTCTAAGAATATTATCTGTGCATCCGGCAGATGTTTAACGCCTAAAATTCTCATCCGAGTTGTCTGTGGTCTTGGACTGACAATGCTTAATTTTGTTCCGATTATATTGTTTAGAAGTGTTGACTTTCCAACGTTTGGCCTTCCAACAATAGCAACAAACCCTGCTCTAAAATTTTCATAATTTTGAAAATTTTCCATCTTTATTCTCTCCTTTTTTCTTCAAATTTAGATTTTATTCAAAAATGTTTATAAATCGGGTAAGAAATTTAATAAAAGTAGGAGATTCTTCGCTAACGCTCAGAATGACATCCAAGGTTATTCTTCCTTTATGTTTATCATTCAACCTTTCTCTCTATCATCCTGAGGCCGTAAGGCCGAAGGATCTCATTTTTTGATTTTTTGACTTGAAAAACATGAGATTCTTCGCCGGCTGCAGAATGACAGTGTGGATTTTTACAAGCAACCTCCCAACCTATTCACTTTCTTACTAATAATACACTGCTTTTAAATATAAACCTTCCGGTGGTGCTGTATATTTGCCATGGGACGGACTTTTCTTTTCTATTATATCTTTTAACTCTTCTAAGCTTAAGCTACCCCTTCCAAGTGCGACAAGGTGTCCTACAATTCTACGGACCATGTTTCTTAAAAAGTGAGATGCTGTAATTTCTATGGTTATGATTTTACCATCAAAGTATAACTTAAGCTCTCTTAAATCAATTTCTTTTCTTATATAATCCCCTGCTTTTGCCAAAGAAGAAAGGTCTTTATATTGCTTTATTATATTAATTCCTTCTACCATCTTTATCAAGTCTAATTTTTTATCATAATACCAAGCAAGCTTATACAAAAATGGGTCCGGCTTTGTATTAATCTTATAAATATAAGTCTTTCCTTTAGCTGAAAATCTTGCATTAAAAGAAAGCGGCACTTCTTCAACTTTCAAAATTGATATGTCTCTTGGCAGTTTTGCATTAAGATAGGTGTATATAGTCTTTGTGTTTTTATGTTTATTCGTTTTAAAGTTTGCAACCTGCCTTAAAGCATGAACGCCCGCATCAGTCCTTCCTGCACCAATCAGCGTTATTTTTTCCTTTAAAAGCTCAGATAATAAATCTTCAATGACTTGCTGAATTCCAATTCCGTTTTTCTGTCTTTGCCAACCGTTGTAATTAGTTCCAATATAACTGATTTCAAGCTTGTAGTTTTTTATCTCCATAACTTTTTATTTTAACATATTGTTAATTGCAAGGTTAGAAAGGATGGATTAAAAAGCAAAAGATTTTTATAAGTTTACCTTGTCCGTCATCCTGAGGACGTAAGTCCGAAGGATCTCATTTTTAAATTTTATAAAAACCGACAATTTTTCACCCAAGGTATATCATCAAACTATGTTAAAATATTTTAACCTTAAATATCAAAATGGAGACACTATATGACATTTCAAGATATAATTATGACTCTTCAAAAATTCTGGGTAGAAAAGGGCTGTATTTTATGGCAGCCTTATGACATAGAAGTTGGTGCTGGAACGATGAATCCGGCAACCTTTTTAAGAGTTCTTGGACCTGAGCCGTGGAATGTTTGCTACGTTGAACCGTCAAGAAGGCCAAAAGACGGAAGATACGGAGAAAATCCAAACAGACTTCAGCATTACTATCAATTTCAAGTAATACTAAAACCAACGCCGGAAAATCCGCAAGAGTTATACCTTGAGAGCCTACAAGCTCTTGGTATAGACCTTACAAAGCATGATATTAGATTTGTTGAAGATGATTGGGAAAGTCCAACACTTGGAGCTTGGGGGCTTGGTTGGGAAGTTTGGCTTGATGGTATGGAAATAACTCAGTTCACATACTTCCAGCAAGCAGGAAGCTTAGATTTACCAGAAATCAGCGTAGAAATCACCTACGGACTTGAAAGAATAGCAACCTATTTGCAAGGCAAAGACAGTGTTTATGACATAGTTTGGGCAGAAGGTTTAACATACGGAGATATCTATAAAGAAGCAGAAAGACAATGGTCTATTCACAACTTTGAAGTTGTAGATGTAGATTTTCTTATCAAAACCTTTGATATGTACGAACAGGAAGGATACAAGCTTATATCTTTAAACCTACCTATCCCGGCTTATGATTATGCTTTAAAATGTTCCCATACATTTAATTTGCTTGATGCAAGAGGTGCATTATCTGTTAATGAGAGGGCAAGATATATTGCAAGAGTTAGAAATCTTGCAAGAGAATGTGCAAAAGCATTTGTAAAACACAGAGAAGAGCTTGGATATCCATTGATAAAAAGGAGAGATGATGAAGTCTTATCTACTTGAAATAGGATGCGAAGAGCTTCCTCCAAAAGCTATACTAACTTACAAAGAATTTTTAAAAGAATATGTAAGTCAGACATTTAAAGACTTTTTTATTTACAATTCTCCAGAAAACATAAAAATATACGTAACGCCAAGAAGATTAGCAGTCTTAATAAAAAATCTTAAAGAAAGGCAAGATAATCAAAAAATTACACTAATTGGACCTCCATACAAGGTAGCCATAGACAGCGAAGGTAAATTTACAAAAGCAGCATTATCTTTTGCAGAAAAAAACAACATACCGCTTGAAAAGCTTGAAAAAATCACAACAGAAAAAGGCGAGTACTTAGGAGCCACAATAGAAAAAGAAGGAGAAAGCTTAGAATCATTTATCAAACACAATACCCCACAACTGTTTAATCAATTTCCACAGCTTAAATCTATGAAATGGAACGACTCAGATTATAGATTTCCAAGACCAATAAGATGGATAGTGTCTTTGTTAGATGATAAAGTTATAGATTTTGAAGTTGCATCAGTTAAAGCAGATAGGTTTACATACCTTCATAGATTTATGACAAAGCCAATTGGAAGAGGGGAAAGGAAAGATATAAACCATGCAAACGACTACGAAGAAATCACAAAGCTTGGATACATAATAGCAAACTTTGAAGACAGAAAACACTCAATTAAAACCCAGTACGAAGGCTTTGCAAGACAGTTAAACGCAAGCATTATAGAAGATGATGAGCTTATCGATGAAATAACATGTTTAACAGAGTTCCCGGTTGGCATAGTAGGAGATCTTTCTCCGGAATATCTTACACTTCCAAAAGAAGCTATCATTACAGTTTGTAAGCATCATCAAAGATATCTAAACTTTGAAAAAGATGGAAAGCTAATTCCAAAATTTCTTGCTTTTTCAAACAATGCAGTAAAAGATAGGGATGTAGTAAAAAACGGCTATGAAAAAGTTTTAAGAGCAAGATTAGAAGATGCTTTATTCTTCTATAAAGAAGACTTAAAGAAAAAACTTGATGATAATATAGAAAAGCTTAAAGGTATTCAGTTCCATGAAAAGCTTGGCTCTATGTATGACAAAGTATTGAGAAACTTAGAATTAGCTTTAAAATTAGCCGATTTAATCGGATACAAAGATGTTGAAAAAATAAAAAGAGCAGTTATGCTCTCTAAAGCTGATTTACTTACAGAAATGGTAAAAGAGTTTGACGAGCTACAAGGCATAATGGGAATGTATTACAGCCAAAAACAAGGAGAAGAGGAAGAAATATCAAGATCAATCTATGAGCATTACCTTCCAAAAACAGCAGAAGACAACATTCCAGAAACAAACCTTGGAACGCTTCTTGCATTAGCAGACAAACTTGATACTGTAATTTCTTTCATAAAAATTGGAGAGCTTCCAAAACCATCAGCCGACCCATTTGGAATAAGAAGAAACGCAATAGGAATAGTAAGGCTTTTAGTTGAGAAAGAGATAGATTTAGATTTAAGGAAAGTCATAGATGATGAAAGTATTTTAGATTTTATACTGTCAAGATTAGAAAGCTATCTTCAGTCAAAAGGCTACAAGACTGACATCATAAATGCTGTACTATCTCTAAAAGATGGAAATATATACAGAAATTATTTAAAAGTAAAGGCATTATCACAGCTAAGAAACCTACCGGACTATGAAAACGTGATAATGGTATTTAAAAGAGTTGGAAATATCATTCCGGAAGATTTTAGATCTTCAAACGTTGATGTAAACTTATTGGTATCAGAACCGGAGAAAGAGCTATATAAGAAATTTATAGAAATTAAAGATAAATTTAAACAGTTTATTGAAAATAAAGACTATGACAAAGCCTTAGGATTAATGCTTGAATTAAAGCCATACATAGACAGATTTTTTGACAATGTTATGATAATGGTAGAAGATGAAAAGCTTAAAAATAACAGGCTAAGCCTGTTGAAAGAAATCAACGATTTATTTAGAAATATAGCAGATTTTACAAAATTAATTGGAGGTTAATCAACATGGCTGAAAAGCTTGTAATGTGGCTTAACGAAGTGGGTATGGAGGACATAGAGTTAGTAGGTGGTAAGAACGCATCTCTTGGTGAGATGATCAAAGGACTTTCACCTATCGGTGTAAAAATTCCAATGGGGTTTGTTGTAACATCTAAAGCTTATCATTACTTTATTGATTATAACAATTTAAGAGACAAAATTCGTGAAGCGTTAGCAGGTTTAGACCCAAATAACATTGAAGATTTATCAAGAAGAGGTTTAACAGTTAGAGAACTAATTAAAGGTGGACAGTTTCCGGAAGATTTAAAAAATGAAATACTAAAAGCATATGAAGAATTAAGCAAAATGTATGGTCAGTTTAGAGTTGACGTTGCTGTTAGGTCTTCTGCTACTGCTGAAGACTTGCCAAATGCATCCTTTGCGGGTCAGCAAGATACATACTTAAATATCAAAGGTGATGAAACATTACTATCAGCTATAAGAAGCTGTTTTGCTTCTTTATTTACAGATAGAGCTATTTCTTACAGAGAGGCGTTTAAATTTGACCATTTTGCAATAGGGCTTGCTGTAGGCGTACAAAAGATGGTTAGGTCTGACCTTGCAGCATCCGGTGTTTCATTCTCCTTAGACACTGACAGTGGATTTAGAGATGTGGTTTTAATAAACGCGTCTTACGGGCTTGGTGAGATGGTAGTCCAGGGTGCAGTCACTCCGGACGAATTCTTAGTATTTAAACCAACTTTAAAAGAAGGATATGAAGCAATCATCGAGAAAAAACTTGGAAAAAAGACGCATAAAATGGTTTATGGAACAGACCCAGGCGAAAGAACAAAAATCGTGGCAGTTTCTAAAGAAGACCAGGCTAAATTCTGCCTTGAAGACCATGAAGTTTTAAAGCTTGCAAAATGGGTAATGGCAATAGAAGAGTACTATACAAATAAATATGGAAAATGGACACCTATGGACGTAGAATGGGCAAAAGATGGAGAATTAAATGAGTTGTTTGTAGTTCAGGCAAGACCAGAAACAATCCATTCAAGAAAAGACCATTCTAAGTTAATCACATATAAAATAACAGAACCCTACGAGGAAAGAATTAAGAAAAGAATCTTGGAAGGTATAGCTGTAGGTGATAAAGTAGCCTTTGGAAAAGTAAGAATACTACACGATTTAGAAGATGCAAAAGAGTTTCAAGCAGGAGAGGTTCTTGTTACAGATATGACAGACCCGGACTGGGAACCAATCATGAAAAAAGCGGCTGCAATAGTAACAAATAAAGGCGGAAGAACTTGCCACGCAGCAATTGTAGCGAGAGAGCTTGGC
>NZ_ABZS01000077.1 GCF_000173615.1 Sulfurihydrogenibium yellowstonense SS-5
CCAAAATCAAAACCAGAATTTTTTGAAGTAAAAGCAGAAAAAACAGATAAAACACTGAAACTTACAATCTTAAATAAAAAAGTTCCCCATAATGTACCAACAGCAGATAACGGAAAGCCTAAATACTACGTTGATGTGACCTTTTTTAAAGATGGAAAAGAAGTTTATTCTGACAGCATAACAGTTCTTCCAAATGATCCGTTCGTAAATAGTAAAGAAAAAGTCTTAGAATTTAACTCAGTAGCAGATTTTGACAAAGTTAAAGTAGTTTTAAGCAGAAAATTATCTTGGCAGGAAAAACCAGAAAAAATAGCATCTTATGACTTTTAGACCATTAAACCCAAACGAGAAAGAAATAGTAAAAAGTTTCTTAAGAGATGTCTTTGAAAGAGATTTTGATGACTCTTTTTTTAGCGAAAACAACAATCCAACAGTTTTAGAAATAAATGGTGAAATCATAGGATTTTTAAGCTACTTTTATATTTTAGATGAAGCAGAGCTTTTTCTAATTGCTGTCAAAAAAGAGTTTCAAGGTTTGGGATATGGTAAAATTTTGTTAGAGTATCTTTTGAATAAGCTAAAAGAGAATAACGTAAAAGTTTGCTACTTAGAAGTTTCTTCAAAAAATTCAAGAGCAATCAATCTATACAAAAAGCTTGGTTTTTATGAATATGGTTATAGAGAAAAGTATTATTCAAGCTCAGATGATGCAATTTTGATGAAAAAGGAGCTATAATGGAGATAAGAGGAAGAAAATTAGAACTTTTAATACCGGAAGATAAAATTCAAGAAAAAGTCAAAGAGCTTGCGAAAGCTATAAGCAGAGAATTCAATGGCGAAGAGCTTTATGTAATAGGCATTTTAAAAGGTTCATTTATGTTTTTTGCCGATTTGGTAAGAAATTTAGAAGGAAAAATTTTTATTGACTTTATGCAGGTATCTTCCTATAAAACAGAGATGGAAAGTTTTGGAGAGGTTATCTTTATAAAAGATATGTCTGTTGACATTAAAGATAAAAACGTATTGATTGTTGACGACATTATAGATACAGGAAGAACTTTAAAAGCTTTAGTTGAAGCGTTATCTTTAAGAGACCCAAAAAAATTAAAAACATGCGTACTTTTAGATAAAAGAGAAAGAAGAGAAGTGGATTATAATGCTGATTTTTACGGGTTTGAAATTCCGAATAAATTTGTGGTTGGATATGGACTTGATTGGGCAGAAGAAGGAAGAAACTTAAAAGAAATCTATGCGGTAGTTTGAGGAGAGGGAAATCATGAAAATGGTAGATGTTTCTATAAAGTTTGAAACTATCAGAGAGGCAACAGCTGAAGGGAAAATATATTTGTCTAAGGAAACAGTAGAGCTTATAAGGAATAAACAGATTCCAAAGGGAGATGTGCTTACAGCTTCTATGATGGCTGGAATGATGGGAGCAAAAAAAACACCCGAGATATTACCTTTTTGTCATCCTATCATGATAGACCAAGCATTTGTAGAAGTTGAGCTTCATGAAGATGGAGTATATGCAAAATCTTTTGTTAGATGCATAGGCAGAACCGGTGTAGAAATGGAAGCCTTAACGGCAGTTTCTGCTGCACTTTTAAATGTGTATGATATGTGTAAAGCTTTTGATAAAAATATGATTATCTCAGACATTAAACTTTTATCTAAAAAAGGTGGAAAATCTGACTATGAAGAAGACCTTTCTGGCTTAAACTGTGCAGTAATCACTTTAAGTGATTCATGTTATAAAGGTGAGGCTCAAGACAAAAGCGGAAAAACAGCAATAGATATTATCGAAAATGAATTTGGTGGCAAGGTTATAGATTATACAATTCTTCCTGATGATAAGGAAAAATTAGTAGAAAAACTCAAATCTTTAATAGATAAAGTCGATATTATCTTTACAACAGGCGGAACAGGATTTAGTAAAAGAGATAATACTCCGGAAGCAACAAAAGAAGTGATAGAAAAGGAGATGATAGGCTTTTCTGAAGCTATGAGAATCGTCGGAATTAAATTTACTCCAAAATCTCTTTTATCAAGAGCTGTTTGTGGTATAGCAGGAGACCATACCTTGATAATCAATTTACCGGGTAGCACCGGCGGAGTAAAAGATAATTTAAGAATGATTGCACCATTGTTAAAACATGCAATCAGAATGGCAAAAGGTGAAAAGAAGCATTGAAAAACAAAGCTTTAATCGTTTTTGCCTTAATGTGGAATAAAAATAAACAAAATTACTTAACAAAAGCCGTAGATGAATTACAAAAAAATTTTGGAAACATCATTCTTCAGTCAAAAGAATTTGGCTTAGAATACTCTCATTATCATGAAAAAGAGATGGGAGAAGGTTTGATAAAAAAGTTTGTTCTTTTTGATGAAATAATAAACAAAGAAGACGGCGTGAAAATAAAAAAGTACTCCATGGAGTTAGAAGATAGTTTACGTGTAGACGGCAGAAGGACAGTTAACATAGACCCGGTTTATGCTGATGAATATCAAGTTGTAGCACTTAGCCATAAAGACAAGGGTTCAAGAATATATTTATCAAACGGCGTTTATGCTGAGATACAGCTGCTTTACCATCATGGGAGCTTTCAGCCGCTACTATGGAGCTATTTAGACTACAAAGAAAACGCTGATTTTTTTAATGAAGTTCGAAGAATTTATTTGAAAAGTAAAAAAGTCACTGAATGAAATATGAGATGCGAGATGTTGATAAAATTTAGGTATATTTAATATTCGATACCTTGGGTAAAAAATTAGCAGTGAGGCTGCTTGCAAAAATCCACATCGTCATTCTGCAGCCGTCGAAGAATATATTGTTCTTATTGAATTTCTCAACTGACTTATAAATCATCGTCAAAAATCAACCATCTTTTAATAAAGACTCATACAGCTGTTTTACTTTTTCTTCAAGCTCTTGAATAGTGCCGGTATTTTCTATTATGTAGCCTGCATACTTTCTTTTTTCTTCTATATCCATCTGTGCGTTGATTCTTGCTAAAGCTTCTTCGTAAGAATAACCTTTATTTTCTATCAATCTTTTTATTTGGAGTTCTCTTGGTGCATAGACTAAAACAACTTTATCATACTTTTTATAGCTTCCTGTTTCTATCATAAGCGGTACAGATACGAATAAAACTTTATCTGAATTTTCCTTTTTATTGATTTCTATCCACCTATCAATCTCTTGATTAACTTTTGGATGTAGAATATTTTCAAGAATTCTCTTTTTTTCATAATCATTAAACACAATACCTGCCAACTTTTTTCTATCTATGTTTCCTTCGTCATCAAATGCATCAGGAAAATATTGCCTGATCTCATTTTTAACATTCTCATCACTTAGCAGTTTGTGAACAACCTTGTCTGCATCTATTACCTTTGCACCGAGATTTTCTAAGATTCTTTCTACAGTTGATTTACCTGTTGCTATTCCACCTGTAAGACCTATTACTTTCATAGAGAATCCTTTTTTATGTCTTTAATATGTACGTCTAATTGTGGATATGGAATTTCTATACCTTCCTTTTTTAATCTTTTAAATATTCTCTTTCTAAGCTCACTTTGAACTAAAAAACTATCTTCATAATTAGCTGCATAAAAATAAAGGGTAAAGTTTAAAGAGCTATCTCCAAAGCCAGGAATAAATCTAAGTACTGGAGCAGGGTCAAGTAGCAATTTATCATTTTCTTTTGCTAAGTTATAAACTTCTTCCATTACTATTTTTTCAAACTTTTCTATATCTGCATCATAACTAACAGGAATCTCTATGGCTACTCTTGTAAGTTCTACAGGCTTTGCAAAATTAACAATGATGCTTTGTGCAAGTTTTTCGTTAGGAAGGATTACAACATCGTTAGATAAAGTTTTTATTGTTGTAGTACGCCAGTTTATGTTCATAACATAACCTTTTTTACCATTTTCAAGCTCTATAAAATCACCAACCTTTATATTTTTCTCAAGCAGTATATAAAGACCTGAAAAAATATTTGATAATGTGTCTTTTAAAGCTAAACCTATTGCAAGACCACCTACTCCAAGCGTTGTAATGATTGGCATTATGGAGATACCAAGATAAGACAGCATCATTAATATTCCAATCAAATAGATAAAAACTTGAAGTAAGATAAATATCAGTCCTGTCTCTGGAAGATTTTTATTCTGTAAGTAAAGCTTAACTATTCTTGTAGAGAGATTCCCAATCAGTATTGTAATTGAGAATATCAATAAGACGTCTATTACTTTTGTTATCAGGTTTATATGATTTTGGGGTAATTTTGAGAGATAGACCGTTGCATGTACAGAAATTAAAATTACCCAAATTAAGGATGGAATTTTTATGCTTTTATAGATGGTATCTAAAATGTCATGCGATAGACCTTTAAACCTGTTTCTAAATGCCTTTAAAAATCTTAAAGCTGTAAGCCTTAAAATGTATAAAACAACAAAAGAGCCAACGAATAATATCAGGTCTTTATAATCTTTCAATAAATTATTCATTATTTTTTCTTATTTCAACGCTTAATTTGTGAGCTTCGAGACCTTCGGATTTGGCCATATTGATAGCATGTTTTGCTACTCTGTCAAAGCCTTCTTTTGATACATATATTACAGAGCTTCTTTTTATAAAGTCATAAACTCCAAGAGGAGATGAAAATCTTGCTGCTCTTGAAGTAGGTAATACGTGATTTGGTCCAAGGATATAGTCCCCAAGTGGTTCTGTTGCATACTCTCCAAGGAATATAGCTCCAGCATGATATATTTTATTAAGTAAATCAAACGGATTTTTTGTTATGATTTCTAAGTGTTCAGGAGCAATATAGTTTGATACTTCGCAAGCAGTATCTAAATCATCTACAATAAAAGCATGTCCATATACATTTAAAGATTTTTCTGCTATTTCTTTTCTTGGAAAATCTTTTAAAAGTTCTGTGTATAAATACTCTTTTACTTTCTTTGCAAGGTCTTCTGACGTTGTAACAAGTATGGATGCTGCCAGCTCGTCGTGTTCTGCTTGAGATAGTAAATCTGCTGCAACCCATTTGTAATTTGCAGTTTCATCTGCTATTACAAGAATTTCTGAAGGTCCTGCTATCATGTCTATGTCAACTATTCCATATAAATTCTTTTTAGCTAAAGCTACGTATATATTACCCGGACCAACGATTTTATCAACTTTTCTAACTGTTTCTGTTCCGTAAGCCATTGCAGCAATTGCTTGAGCACCACCGATTCTATAAACAGTATCTATACCACAAACAAAAGCAGCTGCCAATGTGTATTTATTTGGATTTGGAGAACACATAACAATCTCTTTAACGCCGGCTACCCTTGCAGGAGCTGCATTCATGATTACACTTGAAGGATAAGCCGCCTTGCCACCAGGAACGTATAGTCCAACTACTTCCAAAGGTGTTATTTTCTGACCAAGAATCATTCCCTCTTCTTCTTTAAAGAAAGATTTTTCTTTTTGATTTTCATGAAATTCATAAATTCTCTCAAAAGCTACTTCGTAAGCCCATCTAACATCATCTTCTATCTCATTGTATGCTTTTTCAAGCTCTTCAAATGGAATTACAAGGTCTTCCGGATTTAACTTAACTTTATCAAACTTTTCTGTAAATTCTACAAGAGCCTCATCTCCTCTTTCTTTTACTTCCTTTATGATAGTTTTTACAATAGGTTCGTATTTTTCTGTTTCTATGTCTCCTCTTTTTATTAGAAATTCCAGACTTTCATCCTCTTTAAAGTATCTTCCTCTCAAATCAACGATTTTCATCAACTTCTCCTTGTACAGATGTAATGAGGAATATTATATCAGTAATAGAGAAATACGTTGAGTGGAGACTGTTTCAAAAATCAACGCTGCCGTTCTGCAGCCGTACGAAGAATCTTCTGTTTTTCCTTTTAAATCAAAAATTAAAAAATGAGATCCTTCAGACTTAAGTCCTCAGGATGTTCTATGTTAAATGTCAAGTACAAAAATTTTCATCAAATGGTCTTCTGTTTTTTAATACACCATATGCCTGCCTTAATAACTTATGTGCTATAGCCACTAATGCTAACTTTTTAGCCTTACCTTTACTTACTAACCTCTCGTATAATTCTCTGCAGTATTTGTTAAACCTTATTGCTGATAATGCTGCCATGTATAATATCTTTCTTACATATGGATTTCCCATCTTTTTTATTGAATCACTTTTCTTTACACATTCTGAACTTTCATAAGGACTTTGAGGAAGTTAAAATAATGTTATGTCTAAATAAAATTATAAGGAGGAGTAGTAATGGATAAGAAAGAATACTTTGAAAAAATATTAGACAGATCAACTGAAGAATTAGTAAAAGAACTTTTCCCAAATGGTATAGCAACTCAAGAAAAGATAGGTATAAGAAAGCTTTTAGAATCCGTTGTAGAGTTAGTTATGAACCAAGAAAGAAATTTCTTTCTTGAAAACGATAAAGACAACAAAGCAAACGGATATTATGAAAGAAGTCTAAATACAGGTTCTTTCAAGCTTAACATAAATGTCCCAAGAGATAGAAAAGGTAGGTTTAGACCACAAATACTGCCTGACCCTTATAAAAGAGTTAATGAAGATTATATAAACCTTCTTATGAGTTTAGTATCCAATGGATACTCAGAAAGCAAGATAGATTCTACATTAAAAAGCTTGGGATTAAACTACTCAAAGCAATATATGGATAAAATTAAAAAAGAGCTTATAGAAAGACTTAATGATTTCAAAACAAGAGAGCTTCCATCGGATGCATTTGTACTGTATATAGATGCATATCACTGTGATATAAAAGAGAAAAACAAAATCAGAAAAGCTTCTGTCTATGTAGTTCTTGGAGTGGATTTGCAAGGAAACAAAGATATATTTGGATTTTATACATTTTTCAGTAGTGAAAATAAAGCAGACTGGATAAAAGTATTCAATGATTTAATAGATAGAGGACTAAAAAGGGTAATGCTTATAGTAAGTGATGATTTTCCTGGGATATCAAAAGCCATAGAAACACTATTTCCTTACACAGACCATCAGCTATGTTTAGTCCATTTGCAAAGAAACGTTAGAAATCAGATGGATAAAGAAGATTCACAAGTATTTAACAAAGAATTAAAAAACATAAAAGAAAACAGCTTAGATTATGAAGATGGATTAGAAAAATTAGATGACTTATGTAGTAGATTTAAGTCTAAGTATCCAAACTTCATAAAACATATTCAATCCAACAAAGAGAGATACTTATGTTTTTTAAAATATCCAGAAAGTCTAAGAAAGCACATATACACAACAAATCCAGTTGAAAGTGTTAATAGCATGATAGAGAAGGTAAGAATAAATTTAGGCGGATATTTTCAATCTGTGGACATTCTTGAAGTAAATCTGCTTATCCAGAGAGATAATTTAAAGAATGGAAAATGGAAAAAACCTATACCTGCTTTTAAAGGAGCTTCTTATGAAATTTTACAAATGTTTAATAAAAAATTTTCAATCCAGACACAAAATTA
>NZ_ABZS01000076.1 GCF_000173615.1 Sulfurihydrogenibium yellowstonense SS-5
TTTTGCTGATTATAGAAAATACAGATATAACGGTAAAATTATTCAAGGAGCAGATGCTTATCATAAAGGGTTTGATTTTGCATCTGTAAAAAATGCACCGGTTAAAGCATCTAACAACGGAAAGGTTGTTTTTACTGGATTTTTGGGCATATATGGCAATAGTATAATTATTGACCATGGTCTTTGTGTTTATACGTTATACTCTCATTTAAGCGAAATTGCAGTTAAAGAAGGGGAAGCAGTAAAAAAAGGTCAGTATATAGGAAAAACAGGAACGACAGGATTGGCTGTAGGAGACCATTTACATTACGGAGTTTTGGTTAACGGAATAGAGGTTAATCCGGTAGAATGGTTTGATATTAACTGGCTAAATACAAGATTTTATGAAAATTACAAAAACATAATAGGAGGTAATAGATGAAGTTTTTCATCGATACAGCAGATGTGAATGAAATTAGAGAGGCAAAAAGATTACATTTTCTTGATGGAGTAACAACTAATCCAACATTAATCGCAAAGGTTAAAAAACCATTTTGGGATGTGGTGAAGAGTATATTGGCAGAAGTGCCGGATAAACCAGTTAGCTTGGAAGTTGCAAGCACAGATGCGGAAGGGATGATTAAAGAAGGTGAAAAGCTTGCAGAACTTGGTAAAAATGTTGTTATCAAGATTCCAATGACTCCGGAAGGTTTAAAGGCAGTAAGTTACTTTGAAAGTAAAGGAATAAAGACTAACGTTACGTTAATATTCTCTCCAGCCCAAGCTTTATTAGCTATGAAGGTTGGAGCATCTTATATATCTCCATTTGTAGGCAGACTGGATGATATTAGCCATGCCGGTATGGATTTAATAAGACAAATCAAGCAAATCAAAGATAATTATAATTTTAAATCTGAAATTATTGTAGCATCTGTCAGAAATCCTGTTCATGTAATAGAATCGGCAATGATTGGAGCAGATATAGCAACAATCCCATACAGTGTAATTGCACAACTGACTAAACATCCACTTACAGATATTGGCTTAGAAAGATTTTTAAAAGATTGGGAAAGCGTTCCAGAAAAACCATTTTAAAATGAAATACAGAAAAAAAGGTGTAAAAAGAGAACATTCTATCATTGAAGATTTTGAAAAGGACTTGCAGGCTCTGGTAGAAATTGGGCTTGCTAAGTCCATCATACCAGGAAGAATATATACAAGTCCAAAGGCTCAAAAAGGAGATAAAATTATAAAATATCAGTATGACACCGAAACGGGTGCAAAGTTATTGCTAAAAAAGGGGTCAACGGTCCAAGAAGCGTTTGTCATTACAGATAAAAGACAAGAGTTAAGAGCTTATCTTTTAAACCTGGAGCGTGAAATGTAAGAAGTGAAACATTTATCATTACAGTTTAACCGGGTATAACAATGTTGAGACTGCCTGTAAAAAAAACCAAATCGTTATTCTGAAGCCAGCGAAAAATCTCTGCCTTTGTGTTTCTATAATGGCATTTCTGTGCTTAAGCGAAGAATCTCATATTTTTTCTTTTCGAATAAAAAATTTAAAGAAGGGGAGCCTTCTGCTAACAGCTTCAAGATGACAAGAAATTAAACCTGCAAGAATTTTGGAGCTTCCCTAATAATATTCAACTCTATACTATAGCTTTTATTGTTAAGTTTTCTTAACAAAATAAACAATATTTCTCAATGAAAAATCTATTAAGTCTTTATTGAACTTATATTTTTTAAATTATGTATTTATTCTATCATAAAAATTTTAAAAGTCAAATAAAAAAAATTTAAAAATTTACCTAAAAGGAAATATAATGGATATCCCTAAAATGAAATAGAGGAGTGGAGAATGGATTTAGGTAAGAATAATGCTGGTAATACGTCAAACGTCAGTATTAGTGAATCTAAACTTTGGCAGTCTATTCTCCATGATTTAAGGGAAAAAATTGATAACACATCATACATGATACTAAATTCTCTTGAAGAAGTATACTACAGCGAAGGAAATATATATATCTATACTCCAGACAATATTTACAAAAATTGGATAGAAACAGAAATATTAGAAACCATAGAAACTTCAGCAAATAAGGTTATTGGAAGAAATGTAAAAATTCATATTATTTCTTTAAAGGATAAATCTTCAAAGAAAACAAAAAAGAGTAAGAATTCAAAAAACTTTGAAGAAACAGATTTTTATCAATATTTATCATTAAATCCTAAATACACTTTTGATAATCTTATAGTAGGAAATAATAATAAAGTTGCATTTCAAGCATGTTTGGCTGTTACAGAAAATTTAGGAAAAATTTATAATCCGCTTTTTATATATGGCGATGTTGGACTTGGCAAAACTCATTTATTACATGGAACAGCTTATCATGTTCTTGCAAAAAACTCTACAGCAAAAATCATTTACACAACAGCAGACACATTTGCTTCTGAGCTTTTTTCATATTTAGAAAAAGGAATGATTTTAGAGTTTAGAAAAAAATACAGAGAAGTAGACCTTCTACTTATTGACGATATACAATTTTTAGTTGGAAAGGAAAGAACACAAATAGAGTTCTATCATATTTTTAACGTTTTATACAGCCTTGGAAAACAAATAATTTTATCCTCAGACCAACCGCCTTCTAAGTTAAATGGCATAGAAAAAAGATTGATAAGTAGATTTAGCAGCGGATTAATTGTCGAAATAACCAAGCCGGATTTAGAAACAAAGATTAACATAACATTAAAGAAAATGAAAGAATTGAATGTAGAATTTTCAAGGGATGTAGTTCTATTTATTGCAAAAACAGTAAATACAAGTGTTAGAGAGCTGGAAGGTTCAATAAAAAGATTAAAAGCTTACAGTGAAATAATGGGTAGACCAATAACTTTAGACGTTGCAAGAACTGTGTTAAAAGATGTACTAGAAGTAAATGAAGTTCAGCCATTAACTGTTGAAAGAATTCAAAAAGAAGTATGTAATTACTTTAATATTGATATAAAAGAATTACTTGGAAACTCAAGAAATAAAAAATCTGTAACTGCAAGGCAGATAGCAATGTACTTATCAAAAGAGCTAACTGATGAATCCTTATCTTCAATAGCAAGATATTTTCATAAAAAAGACCATACAACAATTTTAAATGCTGCAAATAAAATAAAAGAAATGATGGAAAAAGATAGAAAGTTAAAATATACTGTGGATTTGATTAAAGATAAGTTAATTACTTTGTGACAATAGAGGATGCTTGCAAAAATCCACACTGTCATTCTGTAGCCGACGAAGAATTCTCTCTCTTTTTTCTTTTTAAAAAACATCAAAAAATAAGATTCTTCACTTCTCACTGCTGGATGACAAAAAGTGAATTTAAAAAATTCTTGCAACGCTCTTACCTTTGGCTTTAGAATGAAATACAAAGTGATGAATGATGATTAATATACACAGTCTATGTACAGACCGCTTCTGCTAACTCTTTATTTTTCACATACCAACAATTTATGAATTGTATCCATTATATTACTTACTTGGCTTTTAACATTCCAAAGTCAACAAAGAATTTTTTTCTTAAATTCCTTACCTGCTTTCCTGCATTTCTTTTGACTTGTACAATTGCTCAGACTCTTTTAAAGAATTCATTTTTAAACTTTCCTTTTCTTTTTCACAAATTTCAAGCTGTTTTTTTAATCTTGAAATTTCGATCTTAAATTTAATCCAGTCTCCAATCGCTATTAAAATAGCAAGTATAGCTCCAACGATAATACTCATAAGGATGATTATAGATAAAGGAAGCGGTACTGTTTGATAACCTGGAACCAAATTAACAGTTACAGAAATATTATTCATTGCTACAAAGTATCCTGCTATTAACAGAATAAATAACCATAAAATGAGTCTAATTTTACTTAACATCTTTTAATCCCTCTTTTAATTTATAATAAATTTCTTTTAAATCTTGAGAGATAACTCTTACCTCTCCCAAAACAGGCATAAAATTTGTGTCTCCAATCCATCTTGGAACTATATGATTATGAATATGGGTTTCAAGACCTGCTCCTGCTGCCCTTCCAAGATTGTAGCCAATATTAAATCCATCTGGTTTTAAAACTTTTTTCAAAAGTTTAACCATTTCCTTGGTTAATAAAGAAATTTCATGCAGAGTTTTATCATCTAAAGCAGTAAAATCCCCAATATGTTCATTAGGACATACCATTAGATGACCTGCATTATATGGAAATAGGTTTAATATAACAAAAGCCCTTTCACCTCTATACAGCAAAAGATTTTTCTCGTCATTATTTTCTTGATAGGCTTTACACAAAAAACAACCTTCTGACTTTTCAAGCCCTTCTATATATTGAGACCTCCATGGTGAGTAAAGTCTTTCCATGATTAACCCTCCTTTGCACCTCATAATATTATATATAAGTCATGTTAGTTTAGGTAATGTGTGATATGTACCGGTGATTCACTAATCGCTCCTAGTTACTCTTCACTTATTATGTCCGTGCAATTCATGAATTACTCAAACTTCCATTTATATCTCATTTTTAACATTTTAGCTGAGTAAAGAATCTTAATTTATATTTCTAAATCTATCATCTATTTTTCAATACTTTTTGACCTATACATATTTTATATCAGTTGTGTTAAAATCAGATTATGAAAAAATTCATAGTTGGAATAACAGGAGCAAGTGGGTTTATATACGGAAAAAGATTGGTAGAAGAACTGGCCAAGGAAAATTATGTTTATTTAGTAGTTTCAGAATCTGCTTTTATAGTCATGGAAAAGGAAGAGGGAATAACTAAATCAGAGTTTATAAAGAAGCTTCCAAGAAATGTTGAAATTTTTGATAATAAAAATATTGCAGCACCAATATCAAGCGGCTCTCAACTTGTAAAAACAGAAGGTGTTATAATAGCTCCATGTTCTATGGATACGTTGGCAGCAGTGGCAAATGGTATTAGTACAAATCTTATTCAAAGGGTCTGTGATGTTGCTTTAAAAGAAAGAAAAAAGCTTTATTTACTTGTAAGAGAAATGCCATTTTCTTTAATTCATGTTGAAAATATGAAAAAAGTAATGTTAGCTGGCGGGATTGTTGCTTCAGCATCTCCGGGATTTTATCATAAGCCAAAAACCTTGGATGACATGATTAACTTTGTGATTGGTAAAATATTAGATAGTTTTGATGTAAAGCACAATCTTTTTAAAAGGTGGACTGAATGAAAGTCTCTGAATGTTGTAATTTATTTTTATCTTACATGGCAGACAAATCGCCAAATACTGTAAAAAATTATAGAGTTGATTTTAATCAATTTATTAAAATAGTCGGGGATAAAAATATAAATGAAATCACAAAAGCAGATATTGCTAAATTTAGAATGACTTTACAGATGCAAAATAGAAAATCTTCAACCATAGCAAGAAAACTTGCTTCTGTTAATTCATTATTTCAATATTTAATGGATTTAGAATTAGTTAACTCTTCGCCTATAACCAAATCTCACAGACCAAAAGTTTCTCAAAAAATCCCGTCTGCTTTGTCAAACGAAGAAGTAAAAAAATTAATAGATGCTTTAGACAGTATCCAGGATAAGGCTATCGTAATTTTATTTTTGACCACAGGTTTAAGGTCTTCTGAACTTTTAAGCATTAAAAAATCTAACATTATCGTTGAAAGAAACGGTCAAACATTTTCTATTGACAGACTAATAGAAGGCGAAGTCAAAGAAGGTGATATTGCATACATAAGAGTGGTTGGTAAAGGAGATAAAGAGAGAGAAGTTCCTATAACCGGCAAACCTTTGGAAATTTTAGTCCAATATTTAAAAAGTATCAATGAATTTTTAGATGTTAACGAATATATTTTCCCGATTTCTTACCATCTTCTTTGGAGAAAAATCAGAAATATAGGTAAAAAATTAGCTATTACATTACATCCACACAAGCTAAGACATACAGCTGCAACAATGGCATTATCTTCCGGAGCAGAACTTAGAGTTATACAAGAACTTTTAGGTCATGCTTCACCTGTAACAACTGCAAGATACGCAAAAGTTGGTCAAAAGCAGCTTTTAAAAGCAACCAAAGCCTTATCAGAAAATATAGAATTGTGAGGTCTATAAAATGGAAAAATTCCTTTTCAAACTTTTAGCTGAAGAAAAAAATCCGTTAGACATCTCAGATTTAAAACAGTGTGACCCATACTCATCTTTTGGTGTATTTTGTAATACTAACTCAATCGTTGAAGGATTAATAGTCATTGTTGGTGTTATTCTTATGACTGCCGGAGCCCTATGGTTTGTTAAGAAAAATCAAGAACAAGTTCAAAAAGAAAAAGAAGGCTTTAAAGAGAATAATGAATGAAGTTTATTTAGGACTTGGAAGTAATGTAGGAGATAGACTCTTAAATCTAAACAAAGCTATAGAATTATTGTCTCAAAAAATTCAAATCTTAAAAAAATCTAAAATTTACATATCAAAAGCTGTAGGCTATACTGACCAACCTGATTTTTACAATATGGTTTTATATGGAAAAACCGACTTAAGTCCGGAAGAATTATTTAATTTTATAAAAGATGTTGAGAAAAACGCAGGAAGAGTATACAGATTCCATTGGGGTCCAAGAGAAATTGATATAGATATACTCTTTTATAACGATTTAGTCTATAAAAGTGATAAGTTAAACATACCACATCCAAGACTTCATGAAAGAGATTTTGTTTTATTACCATTGATAGAATTAAATCCAAAACTTTTTCATCCTGTTTTAAATAAGAGAGTTTCTGATTTAAAAGAGTTTATGGAAAATTCTGTAATTGGAGTTTTATAAAGAAGTGGCCAAGGGCGGAATCGAACCGCCGACACTGCGGTTTTCAGCCGCATGCTCTACCGACTGAGCTACCTGGCCAACTCAGAGATAAAAATTATATATCAATTTTAAATTTTTTGCAAGGGGGTGTATAAGTCATACCAGTTTGGGAAAATTCCGATTTATTTGAATTTATAATATCACAAAAGTATTTGTATAAGTCATACCAGTTTGGGAAAATTCCGATTTATTTGAATTTATAATATCACAAAAGTATTGTAAAGGTGATTTTTTGTTTAAACTATGATGAGGTCTTTCTGTGTTATACCATAACATATATTGCAACATCTTTTTATTAAACTCATAAATGTCTTTTAATTCATAATCTTCGTAGTACATGATAAATTCATCCTGTAATGTCCTATTCATTCTCTCTACATATGCTTGTCCTTTTGGATATCTTGGATAGTTAAAATAATGTTTTATATCTTTTTTCTTTAATGCTTTGGTAAACTCGCCTAAGAATTCACTGCCATTATCTGTTTGTATACCTTTTATCTCAAATGGCATTGCTTTTATCAATTTCTCTAAAAAGTCTTTCGCATTTTTACTGTTTAGTCTGTCATATGCAAAAGTAAAGGAGATTCTTGTTTTTACATCTTTGGCTACAAATATATAAACTTTTCTACCATTTACATATTCATGCTTAGTATCTATTTGTACTAATTCTCCTGGTTTTGTTGGTTTTTTGTCTTTATATCTATCTTTCTTTGTTTTCTTTTT
>NZ_ABZS01000075.1 GCF_000173615.1 Sulfurihydrogenibium yellowstonense SS-5
CCGTATAAAATAAAGCAAACATGATAAAGATTAATTTTTTCATGATTGAAATTACAGCACCGCGTTAAAGTCAAGTTTATCCAAAATTATAAACTACAATTATTAACTTAAGATTAAAATTACCTTAACACAAGCTTAATAACTTTTTGTACAAATTTTTACAGAAGTTCCTCTGCCAACCTCGCTATGAATGGTTAATTCCCAACCTAAGATTTTACTTATAACTTTGCATATACTAAGACCAAGACCTGAACCTTCTTCAAGCTTTGCTTTTTCTGACCTGTAAAAAGGTTCAAAAATTTTAATCAGCTCTTCTTTTGAAATTCCGATACCCTCGTCCTCTATGATAACACAATAGCTATCTTTTTTTATACCTATTTTTCCGTTTTGCGGGCTATATTTTATTGCATTTTCTATAATGTTGCTAAAAAGTGAATGAATAAGCTCATAATCACCAAACACCTTAAATTCATCTTCAAAAATCTCAAAACTTAGATTTTTGTTATTAATCAGTTGTTTAAAATCTCCTAATATGCCGAGTATTAAAGTTTTTAGCTCTACAATTTCTCTCTTTGGCTCTACATTTTGAGTTTCTAATCTGTATAGCAATAAAAGTTTTTCTACTACCTGAGAAGCTCTTTCAGCTGCGCTTTTAATGCTAAGCAGAAACTCTCTCATCTCAGCTTGGCTTCTTGGTTTTCTTAAGGTTAAGTCTGTTGAAGTTCTTATGATAGACAACGGTGTTTTAAGCTCGTGGGACAGGTGATAAAAGAAAAACTTTTGAGTATCAAGATAGTTGTTTAATTGATTTACTAATTGATTGTAGGCTTTTACAATTGGTTTTATCTCAGAAAACACATTTTCATCTAAGATGTCAAGCTTGGCCGGGCTACTCTCTTCTATTTTTTTGGCTAACCTCATGACAACTCTAAAAGATAAATACCATAAAGGATATGCAATTAGAGTATATACTACCAAAATAGCAAGCCAACCTGTAAAAAAATTTTTAGAAAACTTTCTTAACATTGCTTGCTGATTGCTGATTTCTCTGTAAACCAAAATATAATATCTACCGTATTTTTCACCATAGCCTGCGTACTCTTTACCGTTGATTTCAAAAAAGAAAAGTCCATTTTCCGATGGGAAATTAAGAACGCTTTTATCAGGTTGTAATTCAACATATTTGTTATCTTCCAAGATTTTTAGATAGTTGCCAGAACCTTTTCTAAAGTTTATCATGACTTCTTCATCGTACTGAAACTTTCCCTCTTCTTTAATAAGATACGCAACTGACCGCCACAGAATGTTTAAAGATGAACTTATCTCTTGATGCACAGAATTTTTTATCGTCAAATGTGTAAAAAGATAGATTGACAAAAAAGCACTAAAAAGCAAGATGAGAGATAATACATACACTCTTGAAAATAGGCTTTTCATATCTTAAGTATATATCCTAATCCTTTAACGGTTTTGATGTACTTACCTTCCGGGTCAAGCTTTTTTCTCAATCTGCTTATTAAAACTTCTATTACATTGCTGTCAGGAGATCCTTCCCATCCGTATAAGCTTTGTTCTATATAAGTTTTAGAAAGAATTCTGTTAGACTTTAGGGCAAGCATCATTAAAAGTTTTAGCTCCATAGCTGTAAGCTCTACATCTTTACCTTTCACTTTCACATTTTGATTAACTAAGTCAACTTCAACATCACCAAAAGAGACTATGCCTTTGCTTACGTTATGATAACGTCTTATTAAAGCTTTTATTCTTGCAACAAGCTCTTGAAAATCAAACGGCTTTGCAAGATAATCATCAGCTCCTGCATTCAGTCCTTTTATTTTGTCTTCAACAGAACCTTTAGCGGTGAGTATCAAAACTGGAGTGCAAATTCCACGATTTCTTAAGCTTTCTAGAATGCTTAGACCATCCTTTCCAGGAAGCATCAAATCTAAAACTATCACTTCATAGTTTTCTGTATTCAAGTACTCTTCTGCTGTAGCTCCATTAGAAACTAAGTCAACTAAAAATCCTTCCTCTTCAAGACCTTTCTTAATAAGCCTTCCTAAGGTTTTATCGTCTTCTACCAATAAAAGTCTCATGGTTTTCTTCCAAGGCTCAATTTATGCGTTAAAGTATTTTATCAAAGTAAAACTTCAAATTTTAAAATGAAAGTTAATCAACTCCCGTCATTCACCTCTTACACAAGGTCAGTTCATGAGCTGCTTATGAGCGGACAATTCATGAATTGCTAAGCAATATCTCCCACTTTTAACATTCTAGCTACGGCAAAGAATCTTGTGTAATCTATGAGACTGCTTGCAAAAATCCAAATCGTCATTCTGAAGCCGGTGAAGATTCTCGCGATTTTAATGAATTTCTCATCCGACGTATATAATATATTTATTGTTATAGCGTTTTTGTAAGAGTAAACTACGTAGCTAATTTCACATTCCACAGATAATATGTTTTTTGATTTTTTTGAAAAATAAAACGGAAAATTTTTTGCCTCAATAGAATAGTGTACGAAAGGTTAATTACTAATTTTTAGGTTATGGTTAAATTTGGAATGCTCTTGTTATATTAATCCAATAATTCAAGATAAAATATAAAAATGTATTTTTTATCTTTACAGTTAGCATTTATTAACTTAAAATATTGTAGGAGGTTTTTAAAAATATGAAGATTATCGGACTTTATCATAAAAATTGTACAGACGGAACTACGGCGGCGGCAGTGATATTAAAAAAATATCCGGATGCAACCGTTATTCCAATAGAACATAACTTCAAAGATGAAGATTTTGAGCAAATACTTGGGCAGATAGATGAAGATACAATAGTCTATATTGTAGACTTTGCATTAAAACCAGAATATTTAAACAAAGTTTTAGAAAAAGCCAAGAAAGTAATAAATTTAGACCATCATATTAGCATGAAAAACATATTGGAAGAGATAAAAGACCCAAAATTTGAATTTGTATTTGATAATGACAAATCAGGAGCATCTTTAACTTGGCACTATCTATTTAATACTGAGCCGCCAGAAATAATAAAATATGTAGAAGATAAAGATATTTGGAAATGGCAGTATGGAGATATAACAAAATATGTTAATGATTATCTATTCCTATTTACCAACAAACCAGAAGAAGTAAAAGAGCTTTTAGATAAAGATATTACAGAAATTATAGAAAAGGGCAAAATAATAAATCAGTATACGACTTATTTAATCAACACCTTTGTAGAGAAAGCTAAAGACCTGTTTATAAAAATAGGAAATTACAAAGTAAGGGCATACAACACTGGTTTATTTCAGTCTGAAATTGGAAATTTGTTAGCTACTGGGTATAATGAAGCTGTTTGTCTTTTTTCAATCAATGGCGATTTTGTGAAGCTCAGTTTTAGAAGTCTTGACAATCATAGTCCGTCAGCTTTAGACCTTGCAAAATTACTAAACGGTGGTGGTCATAGAAATGCTGCCGGTGCATCTGTAAGCATCAACGAATTTTGCAGCATGATTATGATGTAGGAGGAATTTAATGTTGGAAGAGCTATCTACAAGAGAAAAAATAATATTAGCAGGTGCTGAAATAATAATCCATGAAGGGTTAAAACGCTTTACAGCAAAAAATATTGCCAATAAAATAGGCATCACCGATGCAGCCATCTATAAACATTTTCCTTCCTTAGATGCTATAGTAGTAGAAATTATCAACAGATATATATCTCGGTGTTCTCAAAGCGTTGACAGAGCAAAAGAATTAGGCCTTTCTACAGAAGAAACTTTAAAACAAGTAATGAGAGAGCATATAAAAGTATTGGAAGAAACAAAAGGGGCTGTTCCTGTTTTATGCTTCGAGTTTAGCAGGTCTGGAAATAAAAAGTTTTTTGATATACTTCATAAATTTGTTGAAGATTACAAAAAGAAACTTTCTGAGGTTATTAAAAAGGGACAAGAAGAAGGGCTTGTTAAAGAGGATATTGACCCATCTGAAACAGCAATGCTTTTTGTAGGACTAATACAGGCAAAAGTTTTTGCGTATGTAATGGAAAGAAGAGAAGGACCAATAATCAAAGACCCAGATCAATTAATTTCAGAATTATTCTATGGAATCATTAAAAAATGATTGCGGTAGTTCAAAGAGTTATAAAATCAAGCGTTGAAGTAGACGGTAAGGTTGTAGGAGAAATAAGAAAAGGAGTTAATATACTTCTTGGGGTAGCCGAAGATGACACAGAAGAAGATATAAATAAGTTAGTTAATAAAATTGTTTATTTAAGAATGTTTGAAGATGAGGATAAAAAGATGAATTATTCGCTTCTTGATATCAACGGAGAAGCTCTTATTATTTCTCAGTTTACACTTCTTGCTAATTTAAAGAAAGGAAGAAGACCATCTTTTGAATATGCTGCCAAGCCAGATAAAGCTAAAGCTTTATATGAAAAATTTGTAGAAGAGTTTTCTAAATATGTGAAAGTTCAAACAGGTATTTTTGGTGCTGATATGAAAGTTTATATTTTAAACGATGGACCAGTAACATTCATCCTTGATTCAAAACAGTTATAACCCTATCTTCTAAACCAAGGCTTTTTCTCACCTTTGCCTTCTCTTGGTGGAAATACGCTTCTATATAGATTCTTCCAAAAAACTTTTGCTCTTGTAGATTTATAACTCCAAATAGTTACAGCTACCGAAAGAATAATCCACAAAGGAATAAAAATCTTTATTAATACATTAGTAGCCTCTTTTTCCATTTGATTAAATGCTGAAGGGTCAATCATTCTTAGCTCCATTTTTATTTTATAGTCTTGTCAATAATAATAATAATAAGATAAATAGTAAGATTTTTCAATACGTTGTCAGCTCAAAAGAAGCAGGGAGAACATTATTGGATATTTCAAGAAGAATTATTTTAAAATTCTTAACTTAGCCATAGAATGTAAGATATGAGACATGAGAATGTTCTAAAATTTTTGCAGCTTCGCCTTTGCCTGTCTTCCTGAGAGTTTTAGTCCGAAGGATTTTCTCTTTTAATGTCTTTTAAAAGAAGAGAAAATGAAAGGAAGTTTTTTGCCGACTTTAAAATGACCAATCGAAAGGTTAATTAATTTTTAGACTTGGCTAAAATTTGAAACAATCTGACATGGGACGTTGATAAAATTTTTTAAACTTAGCTTGCCGCCCATCACACTTCACACGCCACTTTGTTTGTCATCAGTAGCCTATTACTTTATTTGCTATCCAACTGACTTTAATTAATATGACCTATACGCCAACTTGAGAATAATTGAAATTGAGCATATAATTATTAAAAAACTCACAGAGGTTAAAGTTTGAGCGAAAAGAAAATAGTTATTGTAGAATCACCAAAAAAAGCAAAAGAGATATCACACTTTTTAGGAAAAGATTTTATTGTGAAAGCAACAGTAGGGCACTTTAAAGACCTTCCAGAAAATGAAATGGGAGTTGACCTAAACACCTATGAGCCAAAATTTGTGATAAAATCTCAAAACCATAAAAAAATCTTATCAGAAATAAAAAAATTAGCAGAAAAATCGGAAGTAATCATAGCAACTGACCCAGATAGAGAAGGATACGCTATAGGATATTTTATGTATGAAGAATTAAAGAAAAAAGCAAAGGAAGTAAAAAGAGCAGAATTTCATGAAATAACCAAAGAGCATATTAAAGAAAAAATAAAAAACGCTATCCCTTTTGAAAAAACAAACTTTGGATTATTTAATGCGTTTCTTGGAAGAAGGGTTGGGGATAGGATTGTCGGTTATACACTATCACCAATAGCATCAAGAGAAATAGGTGGAAGGTTTAGCGTTGGTAGAGTTCAGTCTCCGGCTGTAAGATTGGTAGTAGAAAGAGAGATAGAAATTCAAAATTTCAAACCAACGCCTTACTACGTGTTATCTGCGGTTTTATCAAAGGCAGTTCATGAACTGCTCTACACATTTACAGCTACTTACGAAAATTCAAAAATAGAAAACAAAGAAGAAGCAGAGAAAATCTATTTGGATATAAAAGATGAAAAAACAGCTACTTTAAAAAAAGTAGAAAAAAAGCAAGTAAAACAATCTCCAAAACCACCATTCACAACATCTACACTTCAACAGTCGGCAAGTACAGTTTATAGATTCCCGCCAGAAAAAACGATGATGTTAGCCCAAGACCTTTTTGAAAGCGGGCTTATCACATACCACAGAACAGACAGTGTAAGAATAAGCGAAAAGGCTATAGATGGAATTAGAAATCTAATAAACAAAGAGTTTGGTAAAGATTATCTGCCGGAAAAAATAAGAGTTTACAAATCAAAAAATACACAAGCAGACGCACATGAAGCTATAAGAATCACCCATTTTGTAAACTTAGAAGGACAAAAAAAGCTCATTCAAGAGAAAGGCTTATCAGAAGACCATTTCAAACTATTAAAGCTTATTTATGAGAGAACAGTAGCATCTCAGATGGCTGATGCAATCTTTGAAAGAACAAATGTAACTGTTGATATAAAAGGCTATACATTTAAAGCCAGCGGCTCAATCTTAAAGTTTAAAGGTTATAAAGCTGTTTATGATTTAGAAGAAGAACAAGAGGAAACCCAAAATTTACCAGATTTGAAAAATAAAGATGTTTTAAACATTGAAAAAATAGATTTGGAAGAAAAATTTACAAAACCGCCGGCGAGATACACAGAAGGCGGGCTTGTCAAAAAATTGGAAGAGCTTGGTATAGGTAGACCCTCAACCTATGCAACGATAATAAAAACTATAAAAGAAAGAGGCTATGTAGTTAAGGAAAATGGAAGTTTAAGACCAACAGAAAACGCCTTTCATCTGATTGAATATTTAAACAATCGCTACAATTGGGTGATAGACTACTCTTTTACAAAGAAAATGGAAGATTTTCTTGATAAAGTAGAAGAAAATAAAAAAGATTGGAAAGAGTTTGTAAGACAGCTTCACGAAAAATCGGCTTCAAAACAAGATGTGAAAATATCAAAGAAAATGCTTGACTATGCAAAAGATTTAGCAGAAAAGCACGGCAAAAGCATAGAAGAGATAAAAGATGACCCGGAAAAACTAAAAGAGTTTATCGATGCCCATGCTGAAAAAAACCCATCTCAAAAACAGATAGAATACGCAAAAAGTTTGGCTGAAAAAACGGGGTTGAAATTAACAGATAAAGAGCTTTCAGATAGAAAATTGCTTACAAAATGGATAGATAAAGCGAAAAAAGAAATAATGAAAAACTACCAGTTGTCAGAAAAACAAAAAAATGTTTTAATAAAGTATGGCAGAGAAGATTTGATTGACAACCCGGCTAAAGCTTTAAAGTTCATAAAAAGTAAGCTATCAAGATATAAAAAATAAAAAGGGTCGGGATTGCTCCCGACCAGGTATGGAGGGGGAGGGAGGGGGATGCGAACTGAGTGATAATAATATATTAAAATTCGAATATATTTAAAATGACTAAAGTCATATCTTGGAGAGGTGAAAAATGACAAATCAAATAGGAAAAGAGTTAATTGAAAAGGTGGCAAAATTATCAAACTTGAAATTAAAAGAAGAAGAGATAGAGCTATTTTCAAATCAGTTTAAAGATATTTTGAGTTTTATAGATAAATTAAATGAAGTTGATGTAAAAGACACATTACCATTTTACGAACTTCAAATTGAAGAGAAATCGGAAAGGGAAGATATTCCTACAGGCTCAATAACAAACGAAGAAGCATTAAAAAACGCAACACAAGCAGAA
>NZ_ABZS01000074.1 GCF_000173615.1 Sulfurihydrogenibium yellowstonense SS-5
GGAGGTTGGAAAGGCTCTATCCCGTATGTCTTACGCCCTATCCCAGCCTACGGGCAAGCCAGGTAGGACGTCGCTGCGTTAATTAAGCAGCGAGAGCGATTTCGCGTTCGGGAATTGTTTTGTTTTGGTTTTTTACGTAGTGACCTTCTACGGCATGCTTCCCTTCGCTCACCGTTTGCCGTCGAACCCGTATCGCCCCCATATTCAATTGATAATAATATATTTAAATTTAAAATAATTTCAAGAGTTTGTGTAATCCAATCATAAATTCGTTCATTTTAATGTTTACCAACAAATACTCGCCTATTTACTGAGACTGCTTGCAAAAATCCACGTTGTCATTCTGAGCAAAGCGAAGAATCTTATATTTTTCTTTTCAAGTCAAAAAATCAAAAAAGAGATCCTTCGGACTTCGTCCTCAGGATGACGGAAAGGTAAACTTGCAAAAATTTTGGAACACTCTCGGCAAAATTTAAAACACCATCTTAATATTTAACTTAAAATCTTTTCTCTCCACTTTTTAGCTATTGATAAAACTCTTTGTTTTTCTACAGTTAAAACTTCTTTGTTTTCAACTACAACCTTTCCATTTATTAATACAGTATCAACATCACTGCCTTTTGATGAATAGACTATTTGTATGTATGGGTCAAAAAGTGGCTGTAAGTGTGGTTGATTTATATCAATTATTATTAAATCTGCGTACTTACCAACTTCTATGCTTCCTATTTTCTTGTCTAATCTAATTGCTTTTGCTGCATCTCTTGTTGCCATTGCTAAAACTTGTTTTGCAGGTAAAACTGTTGGATTTAAGTTATATCCTTTGTGTAATTTTGCAGCGGTAGAAAGCTCGCCGATAATATCAAGGTCATCGTTTGAGGCTGTTCCGTCAGTTCCAAAAGAAACAATTACTCCTTTTTCTAACATTTTTGGAACGGGTGCAATTCCTGATGCTAATTTTAAATTACTCTCCGGACAGTGGGCAATCTTAACATTTTTTTCTGCTAACAGCTCGACCTCTTCATCTGTAGGATGAACCATATGGGCTGCTAAAACTCTATCATTTAAAACTCCAATATTGTTTAGATGTTTTACAGGTGTATCGCCATATCTGTTTTTTATATCTTCAACTTCATGTAAAGTTTCTGATACGTGTATGTGATATGCAACGTCATAATCTACTGCAACCTGCATGGATTTTTGTAGCGTTGAAGGACTACACGTATATGGTGCATGTGGTCCAATTGCTGGATATATAAACTCATCATTTTTATACTCTTTTATAAAATCTATGGTTTTTTGGATTCCTTCGTCTGGTGTTTTTGCTCCTGGAGTAGGAAAATCAAGAATTCCGGTAGTCAACACAGCTCTCATATGTGCGGATTTTACAGAATCAGCTACTGCATTTTCGTAAAAATACATATCAACAAAACATGTAATACCATTTCTTAACATCTCATAACATGCTATATCTGTACCATCTTTTACAAACTCGTAACTAACAAACTTTCCTTCAACTGGCCAAATATACTGTTCAAGCCACACTTTTAAAGGGTTATCGCTTCCATATCCTCTAAGCAGTGCCATTGCAGCATGGGTATGTGTGTTTATAAATCCGGGTAATACAATATTTCCATTTGCATCAATCACTTCTCTACTTTCTAAATTCTCTTTATTTTCTCCTACTTCTGCGATTTTTCCATCTTTTATCGCAATATATCCATTTTTATATTCTGTAAAGCTTTCATCCATTGTTAAGACCCAAGCATTTTTAATTAACAAATCAAACATCAATCTGCCTCCTGTATTTTTTTATAATCAAAATCCGCTATGTTTCTATCTTTCTTGCCAAACTCAATTCCAATCAAATAAACTTCTTCATACTTTCCTAAATACTTTTCATAATATTTTTTCTCTTCAACCTGTTTTAAAGCTGTTTTTTCTGGCTGGTCTTCTACTACTTTGAACTCTATGATGTACGCTTTGTTGTTGTAGATTATTGTTAAATCTACTTTACCTTTATTAGTAGTATCCTCTGCGATTGTTTCAAATCCTGCTCCACTAAATAAGGCATAGACAATAGATGCATAAAAGCCTTCATAGCTTTCTAAATCATTTTTCCTATACCAATCATATGGTATGCTTGCAAAAAATCTGTGTAAGATGTCTTTGAGTTTTTCTATTTGATTGTCTCTTAAGGCTTTTTCTAACTCATTTTCTGTCTTATCCTTTAAGCTACGGTCAGGAACAAAATGTAGCAAAAAGAAATTATTTAAACTTACTTTTACTTCATAGTTTGGATATGAGAGTGTATAAACTTCTCTGTATAGTCTTCTTTCTACATTTTTTATTGTCAGATATCCTGTTTGAAATAGTAGATTTTCCACATACAAACTATCAATATCAAGATTAGATAAAAGCTCTTCTCCTACTTCTAAGTTTTCTAATTCTGGTAAATAATAATTGTATTGTTTAAAAAGTTTGATTAAAAACGTAGGCGTTCCTGTTTCAAACCAATATGGACGGAATTGTCTTTCTGCAAAAAGCAGTAGAATATCAAAAGGATTGTAAACCTTTTCTCCAAGCCAGCTATAGCCGTTATACCATTTTTTTACTTCTTCTTTATCAAAATCTTTTATCCTGTCTGCAAATACAGCTTCTAAATCTGTTTGTGTATATCCGCAAATAGTAGCAAATTCAGGACTTAGTGTTATATCTCTTAACTGGTTTAATCCACTGAAAATAGATACTTTAGAAAATCTTGATACTCCTGTTAAAAATGCAAGCTTGATGTATGGGTCTGCTTTTTTCAATGCTGAATAAAGGTCTTTTAATATTTCTCTATTTTCTTTTGCATACTCTATGTTTTCTATTGCATCTAAGATTGGTTTATCATATTCATCTACTAAAACCACCACTTGTTGGTTATATTTCTTATACAAAGCATAAATAAGCTCGCCGAGTTTACCGCTAAATGTCTGAAAAGTAATCTCAACGTCAAACTCTCTCTGTAGGCTAATAAACATTTCTGTTAGTTTTATTTTTAAATCTTCCGGTGTCTTAATATTTCCTTCTGTAAAATCAATTTTTATTACCGGATGTTTTTTACTCCAATCCCATTTGTCATAGATATACAAGCCTTTGAATAGCTCTTTATTTCCCGAAAATGCTTCTTTGACTGTATCCAAAAACAAAGATTTTCCAAATCTTCTTGGTCTACTTAAAAAATAGTATCCACCTTGTTCTAATTTCTTTATGAAAGGTGTTTTGTCTACATAGTAGCAGTTTTCATTTATAATCTTTCCAAAAGTTTGAATGCCTATAGGTAGTTTCTTCATAAAGCTAAACCATTAATTTACTAAATCCATTTTCATGCAAATTTTTCAAATTGCTTAAAGGCTCTTCAAGTATGACTTTACCATTAACTTTTAGTAAAATCTTATCTTCTTCTAAAACTTTACCGACAACTTTGAAGCCTAATCCTAATTTTTTAGCCTCTTCTTCTAATATTTTCAAATCATCTTTTTTTAATGATATAACTACGATAGACCTTAGCTCGTCAAAGAGTTCAAAATCCGGTCTGTATTTTGTTTCTATGTTTAACTCTAAACCAAGTTTTTGACCCTCTCTAAATGCTGGCTCTAATAAAGCTGTGATTAGTCCACCATCGCTAACATCATGGGCTGATTTGATTTTATATTTATTTTTATGGATAAATTCCATCAATTTTTTTTCTGTTTCAAGGCAAATTTGTCTAATGTCTCCCGCTACTGTATTAAAGATTTCTTTTAAATACTCACTTCCTGCTATGTTTGGCTCTTTTTCTGTTTCTCCAACGATTGCTATCAAGTCTCCCGCTGATTGATAGAATGACGGTATTGCTTCTTCTACTTTATCTAATACTCCTACTGCAACCACTATTGGCGTTGGATATACGTTTATTCTCTTATCTGACAATACTGTTTCATTATATAATGATACATTTCCGCTGATGACCGGCGTATTTAGCTCTTTACATGCATCAGCCATTCCTTTTGTAGCTTGTTCAAACTGCCACATGATTTCTGGATTTTCTGGATTTCCCCAATTTAAGCAATCTGTTATTGCAAGCGGTTTTGCTCCTGTTATATAAACATTTCTAATAGCTTCAGCTACAACCCTTTTTCCGCCTTCGTATGGGTCTAAGTAGACGATTCTACCATTTCCATCAGAAGATATTGCTATTCCTTTCTCTGTTTTTACTTCCGGTCTAACCACCCATTTTAATCTTAAAACTGCACTGTCATGCCCGGGTTTAAAGACTGTATTTGTTCCTACTTCATGGTCGTATTGAGAGTATACCCATGATTTTTTAGCAACTGTTGGAGATGATAAAACTTTTTTTATGGCTTCAGCTAAATCTACTTCAGGAAGGTCATTTTGATTGAATGATTTGACTTGCTTTAGATACTCAGGCTCTTTTCTTGGTCTATTATACACGGGTGCATCATCTACAATGGCTGAGATTGGAAGGTCTGCAACCTTTTCTCCTTTGTAGAATACTTCCATTCTTTTTGTATCTGTTGTTTCTCCAATTACTGCTGCTTCAAGTCCATGTTTTTTAGCTATTTTTATAACTTCTTCTACATTTTCATCATTTACTGCATAAAGCATTCTTTCTTGAGATTCTGATAATAATATCTCGTAAGGCGTCATTCCTTCTTCTCTAAGTGGAACATTTTCAAGATAAACCTTAACACCCATTCCGGATTTTGCCCCAAACTCTGAAGTTGAACCTGCAAGTCCCGCAGCTCCAAAGTCTTGACATCCTTCTATTAATCCTTTTTCCATAACTTCTAACGTACATTCAATTAATCTCTTTCCAAAGAATGGGTCGCCGATTTGAACGTTTGGTCTTTTTGATTCGCTTTCTTCACTAAATTCTGCCGATGCCATCGTTGCACCATGGATACCATCCCTTCCGGTAGAAGACCCTACCATTACCAATTTTTGACCTATTTTTGTAGCTCTTGCTCTAAATATTTTGTCTTTTTCTAACACTCCAAGACAGAAAGCATTTACAAGTGGATTTCCTGCATAAACTTCATCAAATACAACCTCACCACCTACGGTAGGAACTCCTATACAGTTGCCATAAAATCCAATTCCTTCAACAACTCTTTTAACAATAGGCTTAGCATCTTTTATTCCTTTTCTTGTGCCATCTTTTCTTATATCTCCAAATCTCAAACTATCCATTAAAGCTATTGGTCTTGCACCCATTGATAATATATCTCTGATAATTCCACCAACACCTGTTGCTGCTCCATGAAATGGCTCAATATATGATGGATGGTTATGAGACTCTATCTTAAAAGCAACTGCATATTTATCATCTATTTCAACAACTCCAGCGTTTTCACCCGGTCCTTGAATAACCCAGTCAGCTTTAGTTGGAAATACTTTTAAAAATGGTTTTGAAGATTTATATGAACAATGCTCACTCCACAAAGCTCCAAAAATTCCAAGCTCTATTTCGTTTGGTTCTCTACCTATCAGCTCTACAATTCTTTTATATTCTTCAACATTTAACCCATGGGCTTTTAAAATTTTTTCTTCCATTGATTGCTCCTGACTTTATTAATTGAAAATTATTATATCATTTGTAGAGTTATGGGACGAGGCTGTAAAAATTATTAAAAAATTTTGAAAAGGTAAATAAGGACAATTTTAATCTGTTATCTAAAAGAGCTTGGATTTATATATATTTTTTGGTACGTTATTGTGTAAAAGCTATATAAGTGTTTAGATAGAATGAATTGAAGAATGTATTGGGGTGAGAAATTGAGTAAAAACAAGAAATTTTTCGGCGGCTGAGAATGACAATACATTATCTTCCAAATTCTCACCCTTTTCTGTAATGGTAATTCATGAATTATTTCTACTTTCACTTTATGCGTCATCTTAAGACTGTAAGTCCGAAGAATCTCTTTTTAGATTCTATAAAGATGCCATCCTCACTTTATTAACGAATGTTTTCTGAGAACTTCCTTTAATTTCTCTTCGTTAGATTTAGACATTGTATAAAGTGGAAGTCTTAATTCTAAGCTTTCTATTAAGCCCATGAGATATGCAGCTGTTTTTACAGGAATTGGATTTGTCTCAATGAATAAAACTTTAAATAAATCCCAATACTGATTATGAATTTTTTTAGCCTCTTCAAACTTTCCTTCTAATGTAAGCTTGCACATCTGAGATATTTCTTTTGGAATTATGTTATTAGCTACAGATATAACGCCCTTTGCACCTACTGCCATCATCGGTAGTGTTAATGCATCATCTCCGGATAATATTAAAACATCTTCATTTGTCAAGGATATAGTTTCTGAAACCCTCGCTACATTACCTGTTGCTTCTTTTATTCCAATAACGTTTGGAAAGTCGCTATACAATCTTGCAAATGTTTCAGGCAGCATATCAACGCCGGTCCTTGATGGTATGTTGTATAAAATTAGTGGTATGCTTGTCTCTTCTGCAATTGCTTTGAAATGTTGATAAATACCTTCTTGTGTTGGTTTGTTGTAGTATGGTACAACTTGCAGTGAAGCATCAGCCCCTACTTTTTCTGCAAACTTTGTAAGAGTAATGGCTTCATGAGTTGAGTTTGCACCCGTACCGGCAATTATTGGAATTCTTTTGTTTGCATACTCAACCGCAAGCTCTATTAACAATTCATGTTCTTCATATGTTAAAGTGGGGGATTCTCCTGTTGTTCCTGCTACAACTATAGCATCTGTTCCATTTTCTATATGAAATTCTATTAATCTTTTTAATCCTTGTCTATCGAGCGTACCATCTTTAAATGGTGTAATTAAAGCAACAACAGAGCCATAAAACATAATAAAAAGCCTCCAAGTTTGAAATGTTAAAATAATTATAACTTATTCTATAAATATTTTTTAAGGTTTTTGAATGGAAAGAATCATAGTAAAGAATTTGGAAGAATTAGATAAACTAACAAAAGAGATTGCTAAAAATCTAAAAGGAAATGAGATAATACTCCTGGAAGGAGACCTTGGAGCTGGTAAAACTACATTTACAAAGTATTTACTAAAAAATCTTGGAGTTGATGAAGATATAACCTCTCCAACCTTTACAGTCATGAATCAATATGAAAGTCCAAATTTTGATATCTATCACATCGATATGTATAGAGTTAATGATATCGATATTTCTGATTTAATTGGCAATGGTTTAATTATAATTGAATGGCCAAAATTTGAAGTAAGATGCGATGATTGTAAAATTATTAAAATAAAAATTGAGCCATTAGAGGATGATTCTCGTATTTTTGAGATTAGTCAATGAAGCTGCTTATAAAAGCCTGCATCGTCAATCTGTAGCCGGCGAAGAATCTTGACCTCAAAGATGTCATTCTACAGCCGGCGAAGAATCTCCTTTTTCCTAAATTTTTAAAAAAAGAGATCCTTCGACTTACAGCCTCAGGATAACACGGAAAGGTAAGCTTACGAGAATTTTGGAACACTCTTGTAGAAAATTTGATTTTATAATATCTTATGTTATAATTTACTGTAAATGTGTAACACATAGGAGCTAAATTTAAGTTATGGCTGATGAAAAATTTAAACGCAATAGGTCTGAATGCCCATTTAAGGTGTGATTGTAATAGGAATTAGCCAAGACACGGTTGAAGAACATAGAGAGTTTAAACATAAATACAACATAAATTTTGAACTTTTATCCGACCCTACGTTGGAAACAATAAAAGG
>NZ_ABZS01000073.1 GCF_000173615.1 Sulfurihydrogenibium yellowstonense SS-5
TATAAATATCCCGACCCAAGCTGTGCAAGTTTTGTACAGTTTGGTTGACCAGGTGTGTGATATGGAAGCATGGTTAGCGTTTATAATCATGACAGCTTTCACAATTTTGACAGGAATTATTGCGTTTGTAGGTGGTGCATTAAAGAAAGGTGAAGAATAAAAATATTAAAGGACTTTAATTGTTGGATGATATCAAGAAGTTAGGAAATATATTTTTCATTATTTCCTTTCTTCTTTTTCTTTTTTTAGGATATTTAATCTTTGCTCCTTTTATAGGTATTATTACAGTTTCAATTTTGCTTGTTGTAATTTTTTATCCAATACATCAAAAAATTTCTAAAATTGTAAAAAATTCTGTTTTAAATTCTCTAATCTCAACATTTATAATACTGACTACGCTGCTGTTGCCATTTAGCTTGATTTTGTTTTTTCTGACAAAGGAAATCATAGAACTCTATCCACTGATAGCAGATTATATAACAAATCCTAACTTGATTGTTGAAAAATTAAAAGAAAGTCCTTATCTATATAAACTTTATCTTAAACTTCAAGAATTTTATCTAAACAAGCTTGATAACAACTTCCATGATTCAATAATTAATTATCTTAAACAATTTACGGCAATTATGTTTAATTTTGCAAAAACATTTTTATCAAATATTATTTTGATTTTCATCGCTATTTTCATTATGGCTATAACTATTTTCTTTCTTTTTAAAGATGGATATAAGTTGTACAATTTGGTTTATTCAATAATTCCTTTAGAAAAAGAAGAAAAAGACTACTTATTTAGTAATTCTTATGCTGCAGTTCAAGCTGTAATTCTTGGTTCTGTATTTGTAGCAATTGCTCAAGCTATAGCATCTTTAATTGGATTTTTAGTTGCTGGCGTAGAATACAGTCTTGTTCTTACATTTTTAACCTTTTTTGCCGCATTCATTCCTTTTGGCGGTGCGTCCTTAGTATGGGTTCCGGTAGCTATTTATCTTATTGTCAGCAAAGGTCTTTTAGTAGGAATTCTTTTTACTCTTTATGGAACTTTTGTAATTAGCACTGTAGATAATATTATCAGACCTATAGTTGTTGGAACTAAAATTGATATGCATCCAATGATAATGTTTTTTGCTATTATTGGTGGATTAAGTACCTTTGGATTTCTTGGTATCTTTATTGCTCCTGTGATCGTTGCATTGATAGATGCTTTTATTATGCTTTATAAGAAGAGATATGGAATAGAAAATGAGTAATGGATAGGGTGTTTCAAAATTTTTGTAAATTTACCTTTTCTTGTCATCCCGAGGGCGAAGTCCGAAGGATCTCATTTTTGATCTTTTGACTTGAAAAGAAAAACATGAGATTCTTCGCTGATGCTCAGAATGACAGTGTGGATTTTTTCAAGCAGTCTCATCCTACTACGCCTTTTGATTCGTTCCAATATCTATCCATCTCTTCTAAACTCATCTCTTCTAACTTTTTACCTTGCTGTTTCGCTTTCTGTTCAATGTAATTAAATCTTCTTATGCTTCTGTCTGTTGCTAAATGAAGTGCCTCTTCCGGGTCTATTTTTAAAAATCTTGCAAGATTGACAAGTGCAGTTAGAATATCTCCAAATTCATGAACTTTTTCTTCGTATGTTTTGGCTTCTTTTAACTCTTGTATCTCTTCAAAGACTTTTTCCCATACATCGTTTATGTTTTCCCATTCAAATCCAACCTTTGCCATCCTATCTTGAACTTTATAAGAACGCAAAAGTGCCGGCATTCTTTTTGGAATTCCCTCTAAAATAGAGCTTTTTTCTTCTTGTTTTATTTGATGCCACTGTTTTAAAACTTCTTCGGCATTTTTAGCCTCTGACTCTCCAAAAACATGCGGATGTCTATTTATAAGCTTTTTAATCAATCTATCTGTTACAACAACTACATCAAACCTACCTTCATCTTTTTTGATTTGGCTGTTGAAAACAACCTGTAATAAAACATCTCCTAGCTCTTCTATCATCTTTTCATCATCATTTTCTTCAATTGCTTCCAACAGCTCATAAGCTTCTTCTATGAGATTATTTTTAATAGATTGATTTGTCTGCTCTCTATCCCATGGACATTCTTTTCTTAATCTTTGAACTATCTCGACAAGCTCTTGAAACTTCTTTCCTTCTTCTCTGCATTCCATTGTTAACTCCTTTCATTGTCTCACGATTTTGTATAAAAGTATAACAAACATAAAAACTGCAATATATAACATTAAGTTTGCTATACTATGCTGATTTGACAAATGAAAAAGCGCAGATGAAGCTAAAAATGCAAAAAAGATTATAGCCAAAACGATTTTATTTATCTGATTTTTATAAAATTCTTGAAGTTCTTCTACGTCTTTAAAAATTACTCTAAAAGTAAGTCTTTCTATGTTAAGTGTTTTTATTATTCTGTCTAATTTAAATGAAAGGTTGTAATAAAAGTTAGCTATATCCATAACTTCTTCAAACTTTTCTTTTATGTAATCTTTTGTTGATTTTGTTAAGAATTTTGTAAGTCTTTCTGTTGGGTTAAAGTGAGGGTCTAAGTATCGGATTAGTCCATCAAGTCCAATAGATGCCTTTCCAAGATATGCCAAGGTTGTAGGAAGGTAAAGATTACATTCTCTTACAAGTTCAATGATTTCTAAAACCATCTCTTTTAGATTTATGTTTTGAAGTGTCTTGTTGTGATATTTGTCAATAAAGACTTCTACTAAGCTCTCAAGCTTCTCAAGGTCTGTTTTTGGGCTAATCATGCCCATGCCTTCGTAAAAGTTCATAGCTAAGGTTTTATTTTTGTTTACAACTGCAAATATATGCTCGTAAAGTAATCTCTTTTTCTCTTCCGATAACGTTCCTACCATTCCAAAATCTAAAAGGACTAAGGTTTTGTCTTCTTTTATCAGTAGATTTCCCGGGTGAGGGTCTGCATGGTAAAAGCCGTCATAAAAAACCATCTTATAGTAAGCATCTGTAATGAGTCTTGCTATATCTTGTTTTTCTGATGTTGTCAGTTGTATCTGATTTATCTTTTTACCTTCTATAAACTCTAAAACCAATACATTTTTTGTTGAATACTGCGGGTAATACTTTGGTATGTAAAACTTTTCATTGAAATTTTCAAAGTTTTTTCTAAATGTCTGTATGTTAGATGCTTCTATCTCAAAATCTGCTTCTCTTAAGGTTGTAAACTTATATTGATAGATGACAGATTTTAGGTTTAGGTCTTTGACAGTTTTGGAATGCCTTTCTAAAAAAGATATGACCTTGTAAAATACTTCTGCGTCTAAGGATATCAGCTCTTCTAAGTTTGGTCTTTTTACTTTTACTGCTACTGCTTCTCCTGTTTTTAAAACACCTTTATAAACTTGTGCTATTGATGCTGAGCCGATAGGATTTGGGTCTATGTATGTAAAAACCTCTTCTATTTTTTGATTAAGTTCTTTTTCAATGATGTTTTTTATTATTTCAAAATCAACAGGTTTGACGTTGTCTTGAAGTTTTATAAGTTCAAGGATTACAGACTGGGGGACTATATCCGGTCTTATGCTTAGCACTTGACCAAGCTTTATGAATGAAGGACCAAGCTTTTCTAAGGTTTCTCTAATTCTCTGTGGTCCAAGAGATGGGTCTGATTCTATGCCAAAAAGTGCTTTAAAATAATCATAGATATTGTATATTCCAAGCTTTGATAACTCTAAGGTTATATCTTTAAATCTTTTGTAAAGCTTTAGCTTTTTATTAAACACCTTGAGAATCCAAAATCTCTTTCATTAATTTAGCAACATTTCTAATTTCCCATTGGGCGTGGGGTGTGTTTCTTTTTTCTATAAAGTCTTTGATCCAACTTAACGTTCCTGAAACTACGATTGTTGTTCTCCTTCCTGTTGGCAAGAAAAATCTTGCATCCTCTCTTTTTATTTTATAACCATACACAAGCAAATCATATATATATTGCGACAGTTCATCGTGTAGTTTTGCCAGCTCATATGCTCTAATTTTTGATTTTGATTCTAAAAATTTAGGCTCAGGGATTTCTTCTTTAAGATTTTTTAAAACTTCATAAATTTTAGCTATTGTTTGATTCATTCCGGAAACATCTACTTCTATCTCTTCTTGAGATTCTAAAATAGATGGTGGCAAGACTGTATAGTTTTCATCTTCTCTTACATACCTTTGGCTTCTTTGTGAAAAGTTCAGTGCAGTATGGCGAACTAACTGATGGGTCATAGCTCTACTAACTCCATCAATAAAAAACACGGCGTAGCCGTCATACTCTTTTTTTAATCCTATAAGAGAAACTGTTAGATTATTTTCTGTGCGAGTTTCTATGGGGTCAACAGGTGTATCATATTCTGCAAGCTTTTCAAAAGCTTTAAAATACCCACTTTCATTAACCTTTAAAAGTTCTTCTAAATAGTGTCTTAAAGATACTCCAATCACATCCGGATATTTTGGGTTATAGTGGGTTTTAAAATAGGTAGCACCAATCCTTAAAGCGTTTTCCTCTCCTACTTTTTTATACACAAAAGAATGGGCAAAAACAGAAAAATGCTTATAATTTCCAAGCTTAGATAAAAATTCTGCTCTCTTTTGTTTTTCTGCTACCCTTGGGTCGTTTAAAAGAGAATTTAAATCTCCACTGTTATAACAAACCCTTGCCCCAAGAGCCGTATATGGAAAGCTGTCTTTAAAGTCTTCTATAGTGAAAAAATTAAGCAGCATTTTTTATCTCCAATGATGTAATTTATAGTGTATATATTTTAACTTAAACACCTTGGATGAGAAATTGGAGATTTTTATAAAAACTTAAATAGGAGATCCTTCGGTCTTACGACCTCAGTATGACAGCCAAGGTTGAATATAAGCATCGGAGATAGCCTTCTTTGCCATCCTACAGCCGGCGAAGAATCTCCTACTTTTACTGAATTTCTCACACGATGTATAAAATTTTGCTAAACTATTATATTAAATTGACGAAAAAAGAGATAAGAAATCTTTACGGAGGGATTATTTAATGCGACCAAAGATTGAACCTAAGCCAATTGAAAAGCCTGTCCCGTCTGACAAGTTTCTTGTATCTAAGACAGATACAAAAGGCATTATTACTTATGCAAATACAGTATTTATTGAAATTTCTGGATACACAGAGGATGAGTTAATCGGTGCAAATCATAACATTGTTAGACATCCGGATATGCCAAGGACTGTTTTTAAGCTTCTTTGGGATACTATACAGAAAGGTGATGAAATTTTTGCATATGTAAAAAACATGGCGAAAGATGGCAGTTATTACTGGGTGTTTGCACACGTGACTCCAACCTTTGACAGCTCAGGAAAAATTATTGGTTATCAATCAGACAGAAGACCTGTTAGAAATAGAGAGTTTTTAAATAGTGTTATAATTCCATTATACCAAGAGCTAAAAAAAGAAGAGCAAAAAGGGCTGGATGCAGGAATGAGAAAGCTTGAAGAAACGCTCAGCAGAATTGGAATGTCTTATGAAGAATTTATTTTTAAAAACTATTAATTACGTGAGACGTTGAGCGTGAGACGCTTAACGTTAAACGTTAAAAAAGGAGGTAATCGATGACAAATCACAAACTTTCTTCGTTAACTAAAATACAGTATGCCAATATGCTGTCTATAGGGATATTTACATTTGCTCTTGTAATTGAAGTTTACAAGCATGGATTTGATTTTATTAGAATCCTTAATATTATCAACTTCTTAACTGCTTGGTATATCTTTGTTAACATTAAAAAAGTTCAAGGGTTTGTTAGTAGAATAAGCGATGTTGTAAGTAGAGCAGAAAAGGGAGACCTTGAGTCAAGATTAGTAAAAGAAAAAGAAGGCGGTGAGCTTTTAAAACTTGCTTATGATGTGAATTATTTGTTAGACCAAGTGGATGTATTTTTAAGAGAAATTCAAAGTCCATTAGAGTATGCATCCAAGAGAAAATACTGGAGAAAGGTTATAACTGATGGCTTTGCAGGTACGTTTAAATCAGTGGCTGAAAAGCTAAACGTTCCTTTGAAAGCCATTGAAAATAATGACAGATTTATAGAAAAAACAAAAATGATAGAAGAGCTTTCTCGTATAGGTGGTGGCATACAGGCCAATTTAAAAGTTATTTCAGAAGATTTAAACAAACTTGTAAGCAAACTTTCTTTAATTAAAGAAGAAAGTAAAAAAACTGTAGATATAGCGGTAGAAGGAAATAAAGAGATAGAAAAGATAGTTAACGACTTGTCGCAGGTAATAAAAAATATTGAAGAGTCAAACAGAGTAATACAAAATTTAGCTCAAAAAACAGAAGATATTAGCGTTGTTGTTTCATTGATTAAAGATATAGCAGACCAAACAAACTTGCTTGCTTTAAACGCAGCAATAGAAGCAGCAAGAGCTGGAGAGATGGGAAGAGGCTTTGCAGTAGTTGCAGACGAAGTTAGAAAGCTTGCAGAAAGAACCCAAAAGGCAACAGAAGAAGTACACAAGCAATAGCTGTACTTCAAGAAGAAAGCAAGAATACATTAGCCAAATCAGAAAAAATGGTAGAAATAACCCAAGCTTCAGCTAAATCAATCACAGGTATGACAGATATCTTGAAAGCTTTCCAAGATACAGCATTAAACAACGAAAAATTAACAGAAGTCTTAGCAACTCAGGCATTCTTATCTTCTAAAAAATTAGACCATATAATATTTAAAAACAATGTTTACTCAAGCGTAACCCAAGAAAAAATGGTATTTAAATTTACAGACCATCGTAATTGTGCGTTTGGCAAATGGTATTATGACAATGGTATTAGGGAATTCAATGAATTAACATTATTTAAAGAGATTGAAAAGCATCATGCAAACTTCCACAATGTTTTATACAATGTTGTCGAAATAATAGAAAATAATAAAGATATATTAAAACATAAAGAACTGATATTTAAATCTTTTGAAACTGCTGAAAAAGAATCTCAAGAACTGTTTAAAGAAATGGATAAACTTGCTGAAGAGAAAGCGAGAAGGCTTGGAATACAATTTTAAACGTGAAACGTTGAACGTAAAACGTGAAACGTAAAAAAGGAGGTAAGCAATGGGTTTATTTGGCGGATCAAACAAAGAAAGAGAAAGACAGCTTGAAGCACAGCTTGCTGAATGCCAAAAACAGCTACAAGAATTATCTAAGTTAGAAAAAGGCAGTGATGAGTACGAGGAAAAGTATCTTGAGCTTAAACAGGCTTTAGACAATCTATCTGAAGAAGCTGTATTTTTTGCAACATCAGAGTTTAGAGAAGGAAAATCGGGCAATGAGATTGTTTATGTCAATAGAAAAGGAAAAGAGATTATAGACAAAATATCGCAAGAAATAAAGTCTAATCTGGGAGTAGAAATAAACTCAAACAATATTATTGGGAAATCTATACATATATTTCACAAAGACCCAGAAAGGATAAAACAGCTTTTAAAAGCTTTAAAGCCCGGAGAAGTAAAAAGAAATACAGATATAAAAGTAGGAAACACTATTATTCAATCAGACAGGTCGGTGATTGCTGATAAAAATGGAAATGTAAAATACTACATGATATCAATGAAAGATGTAACAGCCGAAAGGTTGATAGAACAAAAAATTATACCTTTAAACGCAAAAAATACAGCGTTAGCAGTATACAACTCTGTAAAAACACTTATTAATCAAATCATTTTAGACATCTATATTCAAAACCAGTTTCAAAGCTTACTGAATGAAACACAAAGCATTGTTAAAGAAGTAGAATCTTAAAAGAGACTACGA
>NZ_ABZS01000072.1 GCF_000173615.1 Sulfurihydrogenibium yellowstonense SS-5
GGGCAATTTATGAACTACCAATGCAGTAAATAATTGGTAGTTAAAATAAGAGGATTCTTTGCCGGCTTAAGAATGAAGCCTTGGATTTTTGGAACACGCTTCCTTTTCTTCTTGCATAAGTTTATCTGCAAAATGTATAATTACCACTAAAAAATTTCAAACGAGGAAATTTTGTAATGATAGAAAACATAGAACAAATAAAAAAAGATTTTGATTTTACACAAGAAGACGTAGAAAGAATAAAAAAGCTAAAGCCAATTTTAGAAAAATATTTGGACGAATTTATAAGTAAATTCTATTTTTTTATCTCCAGATTTCCTGATTACAATCAATTTTTAAAAAATGAAGACCTGTTTAAAAGACATAAATCAGAGCTGAAAAATTGGTTTTTAGACCTGTTTAGTGGAAACTATGACGAAAACTACTTTTCAAGGCTATATAAAATTGGAGAAGTTCACGTAAACATAGGACTTCCAACCCACTATGTTAATGCTGCATTTAATTTTGTAAGAAGGTTTATCATAGAAAAAATAGATGCAGAAATTCAAGATAGAAATGAAAGAAATCTTTATGTTACATCAATCGGAAAGCTAATTGATATAAATCTCGATGTTTTGACGTTGGCTTACAGAGAGAAAGAGTTAATTAAGTATGGGGCTTTGTCAAAATACACTAGAATCTTGTTTGTTTTTGCAAAGAGATTTTCTGAAATAATTGATTTTGTTATACTTGGTGCATTGGTAATAGTTGCTTTATTTGTATTTGTTTTATTTGGATATGATATCTATAAAATTTTATTTAATATAATTCCTTTTGAAGAGGGGATAATTATTTTGCTTGGTACTTTACTCATACTTTGGGCTGTAGGGGAATTAATGAACGAAGAAATAAAACACTTTAAAGGTGGAGGTTTTGCCATAACAATTTTTGTAAGCATTGCTTTAGCTGCAATGATTAGAAAACTTTTAATTGCTTCTTTGTCTGAAAGCGGAGAAAAGAAAGTCATAGAGCTTGTAGCTTATAGCTTTGTTATTTTGGTTCTTGGTATAGTCTATTGGCTTATAAAGAAAAATAAACAGCAAGAAATTTAGAATATGCTAAAATTTTATAAACATCTTACACGGAGTAAGCCATGAGTCTAAAGATATACAACACATTAACCGGAAAAAAGGAAGATTTTGCACCTATAAAACCAGGGGAAGTTAAAATTTACACCTGTGGTGTGACGGTTTATGATTATAACCATGTAGGTCATGGTAGAAGTTTAATCGTTTTTGATATGATTAGAAGATATTTAAGATATCTTGGATACAATGTTATTTTTGTAAGAAACTTTACTGATGTTGATGACAAAATCATCAACAGAGCAAAAAATGAGTGTTTACCCTTTAGTGTTATTTCAGATAAATTTATAAAAGAATACTTTGATGATGCAGAAAAATTTAGAATAGAACCGGCCGACGTAGAGCCAAGAGTTACAACGCATATTCCTGATATTATAAATTTCATTCAAAAGCTTGTTGATGCTGGTTATGCATATGAAGCTGATGGAGATGTTTATTTTTCTGTAAGAAAGTTTAAAGAGTATGGAAAGCTTTCTAAAAGAAGTATAGATGAGCTTTTAGCCGGCGCAAGAATTGAACCGGGAGAAAAAAAGAAGGACCCGCTTGATTTTGCATTATGGAAGTCAGCAAAAGCAGGAGAGCCTTACTGGGAATCTCCATGGGGTAAAGGAAGACCTGGTTGGCATACAGAATGCTGTGCAATGATATTTAAACATCTTGGAGAAACGATCGATATACACGGCGGTGGTTTAGATTTGACTTTTCCACACCATGAAAACGAGATAGCACAAGCAGAAGCTTTGACAGGAAAACCATTTGCAAGATACTGGATTCATAACGGCTTAGTTACTGTAAACGGACAAAAAATGTCAAAATCTCTTGGAAATTATATAACCCTTAAAGAGATATACTCTAAATACGAACCAGACATTTTAAGGCTATTAGTTTTATCTGTCCATTACAGAAGTCCTTTAGATTTTTCTTGGGATAAAATGGAAGAGACTAAAAAAGCTTACGAAAGGCTTAAAAATGCAATTGAGGAAGCAGAAGTTTTAAATAAACTTCCAATAGAAGAAAACTTTGAAGGAGATTTATATAACGCCGTCCAAAAAGCACAATCTGGTTTTTACTCAGCAATGAGCGATGACTTTAACACACCGGAGGCCCTTGCATCTTTATTTGGTCTTGTAAGAGAAATGAATATTTTAAGAGATAAAGCTATTAAACATGGCGGAATCTCTAAGAAAGCATTAGAATCCTACAAAGAAGCAGCGAAAACACTTCATGATATAGGAAGAGATATATTCGGACTGTTTGACAGCCTACAACCATGCGTAAAACAAGAAGAAATTAAAGCTAAAGAAAAAGAAGAAAGTATAAACGAAGATTTAATTCAAGTACTGATAGAAGCAAGAGAAAAAGCAAGGAAGGATAAACAGTTTGCAATTGCAGACTTAATAAGAGATAAGCTGGCTGAAAAAGGAATAATCTTAGAAGATACACCATTTGGAACAAAATGGAAAAAAGCGTAGTAGAAAGGATATTTGATAACGTTCACAAGTCTTACGATAGTTTTTTAAATTTTGCTACATTTGGACTGATTAATAAATGGCAAAACCAATTAATTTCAGCTACAGATTTAAAAGGGTATGTTTTGGATATTGGAACAGGAACGGGAGAGATAGTTAGAAAGCTTAGAGAAAAAGACAAGGAATGTTTTATTTACGCAGTTGATTTATCTTTTAATATGCTAAAAACTGCTAAAAATAAAGTCTCTGACGAAAAAATACTTTACATTAGGGCTAATGCGTTAAAACTTCCGTTTAAAAACTCGTCTTTAGATAACGATTTTCTTTTCTCTTGTATTTAGACATTTACCAAGAGAAGAGATTACCAAAGAGCTTAGAAGAGTTTTAAGACAATACGGTACAGTCTCTATTCTTGAAATCGGAAAACCAGAAAGTAATATTTTTTATAAATTTATCCATTTTTTTGCAGATAGATTGTTTAGACCAATAGGAAGGCTTATCTTTTCAAAAGAAGAGTGGGATTATTTTGTAGAATCCATAGAGAATGCTATGAAAATATCCGAAATAAAACCTTTTTTTAATAAACATGGATTTAATGTTAAGTTTTTAGAAAAGAGATTTTTTGGATTAATTCATCTGATAGTTTTGGAAAAAATAGAGTGAAAAATTATTGATTTTTATGAAATCAAGAAGTAATTTAATACAGACACTTTATACGTTGGGTGAGAAATTAGTGATTTTTAAAAAATTTAAAAGAGGAGATCCTTCGGCCTTACGGCCTCAGGATGACAGAGAAAAGTTGACTGATAAATATTAGAGAAAAGATAGCCTTGTTCTGTTATTATGTAGCTAAACGAAGAATCTCATATTGTTTTATTGAATATTGAATTTCTCACTATACAATTGAATAGTAATTAATAATAGATTTAATAATCTAAGGAGGGTAAAAATGGAAAATTTAGAAACAGTTCATTTACAAGTAAAGGATATTTACTATCCACCGGAGGAGATTAAAAAAGAGTGTATAGTTCAAAACTACGAAGAGATGTATAAAAAATCTATTGAAAATCCTGATGAATTTTGGTCTGAAGTTGCAAATGAACTATTTTGGTATCAAAAGTGGGATAAGGTTTTGGAGTGGAATATTCCTTATGCTAAATGGTTTGTTGGCGGGAAAACAAACATCACATACAACTGTCTTGATAGACATGTTTTAAACGGAAAAAGAAATAAAGTAGCTTATATTTACGTTGATGAAGACGGAAACGAGAAAAAGATAACCTATGGCGAGCTTTTGGAGCTTGTCAATAGACTTGCAAATGGCTTGAAATCCCTTGGTGTTGGTAAAGGGGATAGAGTTTCTATTTATATGCCAAATACTATTGAAGCAATAGCAAGTATGCTTGCTTGTGCAAGAATTGGAGCTATACACAGCGTAGTTTTTGCAGGATTTAGCGAAGGGGCATTGAAATTAAGAATCAACGATGCAAAAGCAAAAGTAGTAATAACAGCAGCCTACACAAAAAGAAGGGGTAAAAAAATACCATTACTTCCAACTGTAAAAGATGCGATTAAAGAGCTTGATTTTGTTAAAAAAGTTATCGTCTGGGACAGGGATAATGAGCTTTCTGAAGAGGAATACGGTAGCCATTATATAAACTTTCAAAAATTAATCAAGTCAAGCAGTCCTGTCTGTGAGCCGGAAATCATGGATGCGGAAGACCCATTGTTTATTCTTTATACATCAGGAACAACAGGAAAGCCAAAGGGGGTTCTTCATACAACTGGCGGTTATATGGTAAACACGTATCTAACAACAAAAACAGTATTTAACATAAAAGAAGATACAATTTATTGGTGTACAGCAGACATTGGATGGATTACAGGCCATAGCTATATTGTCTATGGACCGCTTGCGAACGGTGCAACATCAGTAATAATGGAGGGTGTTCCGGTATATCCACATCCTGGCATTTGGTGGGAGTATGTTGAAAAATACAGAGTAAACGTATTCTATACAGCACCTACAGCCATTAGAATGCTTATGAGATTTGGAGATGAAATTCCGGCAAAATATGATTTATCGTCGTTAAAAATACTTGGTTCTGTTGGTGAGCCAATCAATCCAGAAGCTTGGATTTGGTATTATAAAAACATAGGAAGAGAAAAAGCTGTCGTAGTTGACACATGGTGGCAGACAGAAACAGGAGCACATATGATAACAACGCTTCCATGTTATCCTTCAAAGCCGGGTAAAGCAGGAAAGCCATTGTTTGGTGTAGTTCCGGCAGTAGTTGATAAAGAAGGTAATGAACTTCCACCTAACACAGTAGGGCATTTAGTGATAAAGAAACCATGGCCATCTATGCTTAGAACATGTTGGGGAGAGCCGGAAAGATATGAAAAATACTGGAAAGAAATTCCTGGCGGTGTTTATTCAGCAGGAGACCTTGCTTCCGTAGATGAAGATGGATATATTATTATTCTTGGACGTGCTGATGACGTTTTAAGCGTTGCAGGACACAGAATAGGTAATGCAGAGGTTGAATCCGCAATCGTTGAACATCCTGCAGTTGCAGAAGCGGCTGTAATTGGAAAGCCTAACGAAATTAAAGGTGAATCAATTAAGGCATTTGTCATACTAAAGGAAGGATATTCGCCATCACAAGAATTAATCATCGAAATCAAAGAAACAGTCAAAGAGGTTCTTGGTGCTATAGCTGTTCCGGACGAAGTAGAATTTGTTGATAAACTACCAAAAACAAGAAGTGGTAAAATAATGAGAAGAGTTTTAAGAGCCAAAGAATTAGGTCAAGAGCTTGGAGACATATCAACACTTGAAGATTAGGAGGCCAGATTGGAAATAGACAGAGAGCTTACACCTAAGCAGATAGTGGAAGAGTTAGATAAATACATAGTTGGTCAGTATGAAGCTAAAAAGGCGGTTGCAATAGCACTTAGAAATAGATGGAGAAGGCAAAAATTACCGGAAGACCTAAGAGATGAAGTAATTCCAAAAAATATACTCATGATCGGACCTACAGGAGTAGGTAAAACTGAAATTGCAAGAAGACTAGCAAACTTAGTAAAAGCACCATTTATAAAAGTAGAAGCAACAAAGTTTACAGAAGTTGGATACGTTGGAAGAGACGTTGAATCTATCATAAGAGAGCTTGTTGATGTATCTTTTAAGATGATAAAAGCTGAAAAAATGGAAGAAGTAAGAGAAAAGGCAAAAGCTATAGCAGAAGAAAAGGTATTAGACTATTTAGTCCCAAAAAAAACAAAAAGGTATGGAACACTTATTGAGGAAGAAGAAGAATCGCCGGCAAGAGAGAAATTTAGAGAAATGCTAAAAAACGGTCAACTGGATGATAAAGTTGTAGAAATAGATGTGGAAGAGAAAGTCTCAGCGGTTGTTGGAGGTGTAGTTGTTCCTGGTCTTGAAGATATTGAAAGTCAGTTAAAAGAATTATTTTCAAATTTAGGACCTTCAAAAAGAAAAAAAAGAAGATTGACGGTCAAGGAGGCGCTAAAAATTATAGAAAACGAAGAAGCAGAAAAGCTTATAGATATGGATGAAGTCCAAACCTTAGCAGTAAAAAGAGCAGAAAACTTAGGAATAGTATTTATTGATGAAATCGATAAAGTAGCAGCAAGAGGGTCGTCAAAAAGTGGTCCTGATGTATCAAGAGAAGGAGTGCAGAGAGATTTACTTCCAATTGTAGAAGGAACGGTGGTTTCAACAAAATACGGACCGGTCAAAACAGACCATATTTTATTTATAGCAGCAGGAGCATTTCATTTAGCAAAACCTTCAGATTTAATTCCAGAATTGCAAGGAAGATTTCCGATAAGAGTAGAACTTAAAGCACTTACAAAAGATGATTTTGTCAAAATTTTAACAGAACCAAAAAATGCATTGATAAAACAGTATATAGCTTTAATGTCTACAGAAGGCGTTGAACTTGAATTTACAGAAGACGCAATTCAAGAAATAGCACAAATAGCAGAAGAAGTAAACGAAAGAACAGAAAACATCGGAGCAAGAAGACTTCATACAATATTAGAAAAAATAATGGAAGACTTTTCATTTAACGCACCAGATTTAAAAGGGCAGAAGATTGTGATAGATAGCAAATTGGTTAGAGAAAAACTTGGTAATGTGATTACAAACGAGGATTTAACAAGATATATATTATAAGAGGAGAAAGATTATGAAAGAAATGGAAATGCCAATAACTTTTGAAGAGCTTTTAAAAGATATAGAAATAAAAAATGCTGCATCTGCCTATGTTTTAATTGAAGCAAATCCACCAGAAATACCAAATATTTTAAAAGCACTATCAACAATAGAAAATGTAAAATCCGCAGATGTAGTAACCGGCATATACGACATAATCGTTTATGTTGTAGGTGAAGACCAAAACGAAATAGGAAGAATTGTTATAAAAGATATTAATCCAATTCCGGGCGTGAAAAAAGCTACAACTTGTATGGTAGTTAAATTATAAAGTAAAAAAAGTAGTAGATTCTTTGCATGGTTTTAGAATACTAAAAGTGAGATTTTGAAAGATCAATGAATATTGGGGGCAATTCATGAATTGCCTCTACTTTCACTTTCCTTATAATCTCTGAAGACTTTAATCAAAAGAGTCTCTTTCTATAAATTTATTAAAATCCAATTCTTGCCTAAGGCATAATTAAAAAAATGTTTAAATAATCTAAGACCCAATCGGGATTATTTTTAAAGAAGTCAAATCTTAACTCAGATTATTCCTTTTTAATGAAGCTTGCAAAAATCAACATCTCCATTCTGCAGCCTTACAAAGAATCTCCTTTTTACTCCTCTTTTTTCAAGATGAATAAATCGGGAGAAAGACTGTTCAAAAATCAACGTTGTCATTCTGAGCGAAGCGAAGAATCTCATATTTTTTCTTTTCAAGTCAAGAAATCAAAAAAGAGATCCTTCGGACTTCGTCCTCAGGATGACACGGAAATGTAAGCTTGCAAAAATTTTGGAACATCCTTAATCAGGAGGTCATTCAGACTAAATACTCAGAATATTGAAATCCAAAAGGAGGGATTAGAAAAACCAGTAGTTAGTGGAGGCGGGGGGAATCGAACCCCCGTCCGGCAAAGGCCAAGCCCAAAGGGCTTCTACATGCTTAGCCTGTGATTAAGGTTTCGCTTTAAGCCCCTCCACAGGCAGAGGAGCTTAAAG
>NZ_ABZS01000071.1 GCF_000173615.1 Sulfurihydrogenibium yellowstonense SS-5
CTCTGTATGCAGTAGCTCCAAGTAAGCATAAAACTTTTGGATTGATTATTTCTATCTGTCTTAATAAATAAGGAATGCAAGCTTCCTGCTCTTCTATTGTTGGCGTTCTGTTATTAGGTGGTCTGCATTTGTTGATGTTGGCAATATAAACCTCTTCTCTTCTATATCCTGCATTTTCTATGCATTTTGTAAGTAGCTTTCCTGCTTTTCCAACAAAAGGTCTTCCTTGCTTGTCTTCTTCTTCTCCGGGAGCTTCTCCAATGAACATAATTTTAGCATTAATATTGCCTTCACCCAAAACAGGATTTGTTCTATTTTTGTGTAAATCACATTTTGTACAAACTTTAGTCTCTTCGAAAATCTTGTTCAACTCCTCTATTTTATCTATTTGATTACTTGATTTTTGATTTAAGATAGGTTTATCTAAAATAATCTCTTCAAAGCCAAGCTCTTTTAAAACTTTAAGATAATTTTTATCTATCATACTTTTTCCTTTTTCTGACAATCCTCACAAATTCCAAAGATTTCTAATCTATGATAAACCGGTTTAAAGTTGTACTTTTTACATACTTCATTTTGAATAGATTCTATTTTTTCATCGTGAAATTCTATAATCTTTCCACAGCTTAGACAGATTAAATGGTCATGATGTTCTTTGTTTGCAACTTCGTAAAATGTTTTATTGTTAAACTTAATTACTTCTTCAATGTACCCCAAATCTTTCAGTATGGCTAATGTTCTATAGATGGTCGAACGTGATGCTTTAAGATTTTTTTCTCTTGATTTGAAAACTAAATCTTCTATTTCAAAATGACCATTAAAATTTAATATCTCGTCAATTATTTCTAATCTTTGCTTCGTAAGTTTAAAATTTTTTAGCTTTAGCTTTTTTATAAGCTCTTCTTTGTTAATCAAGATTTACCTCTTTTTTAAATCCGGTCTGATAAGATTAAATATATTACTTTCATCAACCAAACAATAATCGGCTCCGCCGAGTCTTCCAACTACTTTTAACTTTTTATTATCTACATATCCTTTTTCGTTAAGCAGCTGGTCTTTTATATGAAATTTCAAAATCTCTCCAAAAATTAGTCCCATATCTGCAATTTCTAAAATCATAAACTTTTTACATTCTATATTAATAGGTGATTCAGCAATTCTCGGGGAATTTACCAAATCAGATTTTATAGGTGTAAGATTTGCCTCTTTAAATTCATCTATACTTTCATCAAATGGCGATGCAGTAATGTTCATTTTTTCTACAAGGTCATAGGTAACTATGTTTATGACAAAATCTCCTACTTCTTCAATGTTTTTCCAAGTGTCTTTTTTTCTGTCATCATCTTTTTTTCCAATAGAGATTGCAATAAGAGGTGGGCTTGAAGATATTCCCATATAAAAGCTAAAAGGTGCTATGTTAAATATACCATTTTTTGATACGGTGGAAACCCAAGCAATAGGCCTTGGAACAATAGTACTTATCATGAGTTTATATATTTGAGTTTCGTTTAAATTTTTAACATCAAATTCCATTAATCATTTTCTCCTATCAATTTTGTACTATTTTTAATATACCACTGGTCAATATAATCAACAATTTCATCAATGTTATCTATCTGTTTGAATAGCTCCGTATCTTCTTTATCAATATATCCATCTTTTACTACTACGTCATTTAGCCATTGCACAAATCCATTCCAATATTCATTTCCGTATAGTATAACTGGAAAAGGTTTAAGCTTCTTTGTTTGTATTAAAGTTAATGTTTCCGTTAACTCATCAAGGGTTCCAAACCCTCCTGGAAATAGGACAAATGCTGTTGCATACTTTACTAACATAACCTTTCTTGCAAAAAAATAATTAAAATTTAAGGTTTCTGTAAGGTATTTGTTTGGTTTTTGTTCTCTTGGAAGTTTTATGTTTAAACCGATCGAATTTCCACCTGCTTCAAATGCTCCTCTGTTTGCAGCTTCCATAATTCCCGGTCCACCACCGGTTACAATTGAAAATCCTTTTTTAGAAAGTTTAAAAGCTAACTCTCTTGCAGCTTCATAGTATTTATTTCCTTCTTCTACCCTGGCAGAACCAAAAATAGTAACAGAAGGCAGATAAGTCGGCATAACTTCAAATCCATCAATAAAATCTCCAATTATTTTAAACAATCTCCAAGATTCTTCTTTTTTCATTTCATTGATAATATAGCTGTTCATTTACAAAGGCTCCTTAAAAATTTTGACAAATATTTTATATGAAATTTAAAGATAAAAATAAAAAAGGTGGCATTAAGCCACCCCCATAAAAAATTTTATTTAAACGACAAAAACTAATTATTCATATACTATTTTTGGTGATAAAAAGATTAAAAGTTCATTTGTTTTTTCTTGTTGATATTTTTCTTTAAATAAATATCCAAGGATAGGAATATTCATTAAACCTGGCACTCCACTATCTTTAACATCTTCCGTCTTTTCTAAAATTCCTCCGATTGCAACAACAGAACCATCTTTAGCAACTACTTTACTTGTTACAGTTTTTGTTTGAATTGGGGGATTACCTAAAATTAAATTTTTAAAGTCTGGTATATCCTGAGTAATTATCAAATCCATAATGATATTTCCATCAGCAGTAGTTCTTGGCGTTACATTTAATTTTAATACAGCTTTTTTAAATGAAACCGAGGATACAGTACCACCGCCAGCTGCTACAGCAGTTGTATATGGAACCTCGTATCCTTGAGAAATTTCTGCTGTTTCACCATCTATTGTTACAATTTGAGGTTTAGAAAGTATTTTAGACTTTCCTATACTTTGCAAAGCTGATAATCTTACATCGAGAAAGTTTTGTAATCCTCCAAAAACAAAACCAATAGCAAATCCACCCGGAAACGTTGCGGAACTTGAAGGAAAATCAACTGCATATCTTCCACCGCTAATTATACTTGTAGATCCACCGCCTGTAATTATTTTTGTATTATTATTATCGATATTAGTTGCGCGGCCTCCCCATTGAATACCCAAGTCTTTTAAATTACTTGTACTTACTTGAACTATTCTTGCTTCTATGGCTATTTGATATGGTCTATCAAGTAGATAATCTGAATATTTGTATTTAATTTTTTCTATAACTTTGGGTGTATCTGTGATACATATTCTTGGAAGATTAGTTATTATAGTCGCTGGAGTAGAATATGATTTTGTAATACCGGCTGTTGTGCCAACTGGAGATGATTGGCCAGTTGTTGAAATTTCTCTGGTTTCAGCACCTCCTGTTTGAATAGTTTCCTTAGATTTGAATACTATTGTCCCATTTTCAGAAAGCTCTTTTTCTTTAATATTTTCTATTAATTCACCTGGGTCTAAACCCCTTGCATAGAAACATTTAGTCTCTATTTTTTCCTGAGTTGCTGCTCCTACTATTCTTGTTATTTTTGTTATATTTTCTTTTGTATCAAAAACAATTAATTTTTCTCTTGATTTATCATAATCATATTTTCCAAAAACTCCTAAGTTTTCGGCTATCTTTTCTTCTATAGACTTAAAAGTTTCATATGGAATATTAAATTCTTTTTTTATAAATTGACCCTCTTTTTCTTGTACTTTTGCAAGATCTTCAGACTGTTTTTTAACAGAATCTAGATAAGCTGTTATTACATTCTTTAATCTATTTATATTATCTTTATCATCCTTAACTAAAATAGAATAACTTAAATTATCAACTTTTATAGATGCAGCCGAGGATGAATACTTTTTGACCTGAGAAACAAGACTGTCAAACATATCTTTTCCAAAGGCTTTTATTATTTCTGGTGGTACTGATACAAAATACTCATCAGCAACTTTAATTTTATATATCCCTCCCTCTTTAACAGGAATAAGACCATTTTCAAGCAAAACTAAATTAAAAAGATTTTCAGCTTCTATAGGCTTTCTTATAGCAAAAGATACCAATTTATCTTTTTGTCCAATAGCATCTTTATCCCAGATAACATTAAAATTAGAAACTTGAGATATAGCATCAACAACTGTTGACAATTTAGCATTTGTAAATTCCGCAGATAATCTTTCTGCATAGCTTATATCAACGCTTAAAGTTAAACCTATTATTGATGCTACAATTAGCTTTTTTTTCTTTCTCATCTTATACTCCATAAAAACGAATCGCTTTAATAATTATCATTTCGTCAAAATTTGATTAAAAATTAAAAAGTTTTATTACTTTCTCTTACTTTAACTCTTTCGTCAATTTTTATTATTTCATCAAACAAAAAGTGTTCTATTTTTGGCTTCTGTCGATTTTTTTTATAAAGAATTTCTGCTATTTCTGGATAATCTTTAACATTTTTATAAAAAAATGGCCTTCCTACTGCATCTCTAAATCCGGATAAAATTATAGCAGTTAATAATAGGTCAATATCTATTGTCGGATAATTATCGTAAATACAAAGTGCCAATGAGCCTGTAGATGCAACTCTTTCAAGAACTCCATGTTTATAATTTCTTGATTTTTTATCTTTGGCTATTAAAAACTTTTCATAAAGTTCATTGTTTTCAAATATTTCTTTTATTAATTCTTTGTATTTGGGTTTTCTGATATTACTTTTTATCAGCTCTAACTGGTGAAGTAAAAAATCCAATGCATACGGACTTTTATCCATTTTCTAATACTCTTTTATTAATTTTTATTTTTGCTTTTTTCCTCAAGCTATCAACATACATTTGATATACATCGTTGAATTTTTGAGATTTTATGAAAGGAAGAATTGTTTTTTTCGTTTCATCAACCTGAGATTTATCCGGTTCTTTTATTTCAGTTAGCTTGAATATTAAAATTCCATTTTCTGTCGAGATTGGTTTGGATATTTCCCCGACTTTTAAGTTAGCAAGTTTATTTAAATCCTCTCTTTTTATTCCAAATTTGACAACCAATTCTTGAATTGTGTTATCAGAAATAGTTTGTTTTTCTGTTTTATTTTGTTTCAATAGCTGTGTTATATCAGTGGTTTTTTGCATATCTTGTAAAGCTTTTTGTGATAACTCTCTTTCTAATTTTTGTTTAATTTCATTTTTAACCTGTTCGTAAGGTATTGATTTTAAAGATTCTCCATTAAACAATGAAATGTAATACTCGTTTTGTGCTTTCGTGAATGAAACTTTTTTATCTTTATTTAAGGAATTCGCATCTTCTTGAACTTCTTTTGGTAAGTTTTGAATTTCTTGGTTAGAAAAAACATCTCCTTCAAAAACTTTCTCAACTTCTGCCGGGACAGACTGTAAATTTCCACTTTTTGCTTGCGTAAATAGCTGTTTTGCTAACTGCTGTGCTATATCATCACCTAATTTTTGGATATCTATTTTATAAACTGTTATATTTTTCCCTGTTTGAGCTGAATAATCTTTTTTATGCTCTTCGTAAAACTTTTTTATCATTTCTTCTGTAATTTCTGGAGTATTTGGTTTTATTACAGTAGCTTCACCGCTCACTCTTGTAAGTTGTTTTTTAGTAAAGGTTTCAATCTCTTCGTCACTAACATAGATTGTAGACAGTAGAATTGTTTTCAAGTTATTGACCGATAGTTCTTTTTTTAAAATATTTTCAAAAGCATCAGGGGTTAACCCAAAAGAGTTTATAATTTGTAAGTATATTTGTTTGTCAAATTTACCATTGACTTGAAATGCAGAAATTTTTAAAATCTCATTTTTTACCTGCTCTGAAGTTGCTGTTATTCCTTCCTTTTCTGCTTCTTGATATAAAAGTTCTTTTTCTATTAAATCATTTACAACTTCTTTTTTTATTTGGTCTTTTAGATTAGAAATATCAAGATTTTGCATTTGCATATTTCTTGCTGTCATTTCGTATGCATAATTAAATTCATAAAATGGAATTTCTTTGCCATTTACTTCTGCGACACCATTAATTTCACCACTTAATTTGTAAACAATTATAGCTACTATAGACGTAGCCACAAATGCAAACACTGTTATAAATAAAACAATATTCTTCCATTTAGATTGAGAAATCTTATCAAACAATTTTCAAGCTCCTATAAAGTTTTATGTTTCTTAAATATTATATACCATACACTTGGGTTGGAAATTGAAAATTTATTGTATTATTAACTTTCATTCAGAATGAAAAAGAGACAGAGAATTATTCATTGATATTTAAATACGTCGGGTTAGAAATTCATAAAAGTAGTAGATTCTTCGCTAACGCTCAGAATGTTCTATGTTAAATGTCAAGTACACAAATTTTCATCAAATGGTCTTCTGTTTTTTAATACACCATATGCTTGCCTTAATAGCTTATGTGCTACAGCTACTAATGCTAATTTTTTAGCTTTACCTTTACTTACTAATCTTTCGTATAATTCTCTGCAGTATTTGTTAAACCTTATTGCTGATAGTGCTGCCATGTATAGTATCTTTCTTGCATATGGATTTCCCATTTTCTTTATCGAACCACTTTTCTTTACGCTCGTTCCACTTTCATATGGGCTTGGATTTAAACCAGCAAAGCTGGCTGCTTCTTTTACACTCTTGAATCTTTTAAAGGAAGTTAAAATAATGTTGTGTCTAAATAAAACTATAAGGAGGAGTAGTAATGGATAAGAAAGAATACTTTGAAAAAATATTAGACAGATCAACTGAAGAATTAGTAAAAGAACTTTTCCCAAATGGTATAGCAACTCAAGAAAAGATAGGTATAAGAAAGCTTTTAGAATCTGTTGTAGAGTTAGTTATGAACCAAGAAAGAAATTTCTTTCTTGAAAACGATAAAGACAACAAAGCAAACGGATATTATGAAAGAAGTCTAAATACAGGTTCTTTCAAGCTTAACATAAATGTCCCAAGAGATAGAAAAGGTAGGTTTAGACCACAAATACTGCCTGACCCTTATAAAAGAGTTAATGAAGATTATATAAACCTTCTTATGAGTTTAGTATCCAATGGATACTCAGAAAGCAAGATAGATTCTACATTAAAAAGCTTGGGATTAAACTACTCAAAGCAATATATGGATAAAATTAAAAAAGAGCTTATAGAAAGACTTAATGATTTCAAAACAAGAGAGCTTCCATCGGATGCATTTGTACTGTATATAGATGCATATCACTGTGATATAAAAGAGAAAAACAAAATCAGAAAAGCTTCTGTCTATGTAGTTCTTGGAGTGGATTTGCAAGGAAACAAAGATATATTTGGATTTTATACATTTTTCAGTAGTGAAAATAAAGCAGACTGGATAAAAGTATTCAATGATTTAATAGATAGAGGACTAAAAAGGGTAATGCTTATAGTAAGTGATGATTTTCCTGGGATATCAAAAGCCATAGAAACACTATTTCCTTACACAGACCATCAGCTATGTTTAGTCCATTTGCAAAGAAACGTTAGAAATCAGATGGATAAAGAAGATTCACAAGTATTTAACAAAGAATTAAAAAACATAAAAGAAAACAGCTTAGATTATGAAGATGGATTAGAAAAATTAGATGACTTATGTAGTAGATTTAAGTCTAAGTATCCAAACTTCATAAAACATATTCAATCCAACAAAGAGAGATACTTATGTTTTTTAAAATATCCAGAAAGTCTAAGAAAGCACATATACACAACAAATCCAGTTGAAAGTGTTAATAGCATGATAGAGAAGGTAAGAATAAATTTAGGCGGATATTTTCAATCTGTGGACATTCTTGAAGTAAATCTGCTTATCCAGAGAGATAATTTAAAGAATGGAAAATGGAAAAAACCTATACCTGCTTTTAAAGGAGCTTCTTATGAAATTTTACAAATGTTTAATAAAAAATTTTCAATCCAGACACAAAATTA
>NZ_ABZS01000070.1 GCF_000173615.1 Sulfurihydrogenibium yellowstonense SS-5
ATTAGACTCAAATCATGCACCATTTTTAGAAAGGGATATTTTCCAGTACATTGATGATTAAAAAAAGAATCAGTCAATCTTTTTCAAAATCTTTCAGGACTTATCAAAATAAAGCAATCATGCAGAAGCAAACAGCTACCATACTGTCCGAAATGGCTGAGGATTTAACCGGTTTAGGTATAGATTTAGGCTGTGGAACAGGTTTTTTATACGAGAGTTTAAGAAAAAAAATGATAGGCGTTGATATATCTTTAAAGATGTTAGAAATCTACAAATCAAAAAATCCTTTGGCAATCGCAGGAGATATAGAAAAACTTCCATTTAAAAATAATGTATTTGATTTTGCAGTTTCTAATTTTAGTCTACATTGGACAGATTTAAAGATAAGTTTAAAAGAGATAAGCAAAGTCTTAAAACAAAATGGCATTTTTTGCTTTTGCATGCCAATTGAAGGAAGTTTAAAAATTGTTGAGAATATCTTAGGAAAAAGAAATTATGATTTTTACTCTGAAAAAGAAGCTATAGAAATACTCAGTGGATATTTTGAAATAATTATTTCATTCCATAAAGAGTTTAAACTTGAATTTAAAAATGGGTTAGAGCTATTAAATCATCTTCACGAAACAGGTTCAGCCATCGGCAAAGAAGGTTTAAGCTTAGGCGAAAAAAAGAGAATTTTTGAAAAATTTAAAAATTACAATAAAACAGCGGTGCTGAATTTTAATGTATTGTTTGTTAAAGCTTTAAAGAGAGAATAAAATTAAGGTAATTCCTCAATTTATTCCACCTAAACATTTATATAAGAGTGCTGTAAAAACTTTCGTAAGCTTACTTTTCCGTGTCATCCTGAGGCTGTAAAGCCGAAGGATCTCTTTTTTGATTTTTTGATTTGAAAAGAAGAATATGAGATTCTTCGCTTCGCTCAGAATGGCAGTGTAGATTTTTGGAACAGCCTCATATTGATTTTTGCAAGCAGCTTCTTATCTATTTAATCTTTTCAGCTTCTTTTAGATAGATATCAAGCATTAGCTTAAACATTTTGTTATGGGTTGGATATCTTAAATGAAGCAGTTCATGGACGATCACATAGTCAATAAATTCCAAACTTTGACATAGTAGCTCTTCGTTAAAGCTAAGTCTTCCATTACTTGAACAGCTTGCCCATTTTCTTTTCATTTTTCTAATTTGTATTTCCTTTGGATTAACGTTTATAATCTTAGCCCAAGATAAAACCCTGTCCTTAAACTCTTTATTACTCATGCCATTAAATGACCCAAGATTTTTTCAACGATTTTTTTCATAACTTCATCCTGTACATTTCCATCCAGGATCCTATACATTTCTATCTTTAAGTTTCTTTTTTGTTCTTCGCTAACTTTCCAATTTTTAAAATCATTTAATGCATTAAATATTTCTTTTGCCACATTTTCCGGGTTTTTAATCTCCGGGAAGTCTTTTAAATCGTATTCTATCGTCTGAAGTACTGGGTCTTTTTCTTCTTTTTCAAAATTTAATTTATCTTCAATAAGTTGTTTTAGTTCTTCTAACATTTGGTGAGTTTCTATTTGTCTTAGATTGTATCTTTCTTTTAAGTCTTGTAATTTTTCTTTAAGTGGTTTGACGTATGGTTTTTTCTCTTCTTCCTCCTCCTCTAAATCCTTCTCTAAGCTTTTTACAAGGTTATAAATATTTATCGTATCATCGCCTGCTTTTAGTCTTTTAATAAGTTTATCGTCTATTTCATATATATCTTCTGAGATAAAGTCAATTCTTACACTACTATGTTTATAAATAAGCTGTTTAACTTTTTCTGATAGTTCTTTTTCAGCTGGTAAGACAGGTTCAAACAAACTTTTTGCTACTTGGTATATATTTGTTAGCTTTTCAAACTCATCTAAGTAAGGGCTTAAAAATGGGTCTGGTGAAAGTATGTCATATATATCTTTTATTTTTCTGTATAAATTTTTAAATTCGTGATATTTATTCTCATCGGCTCTAAAGTAGTCTCCGATTGCTTGAAGTCTATTTTCAGGCTTGATGATTTCAAGATACTTGATTACAGGCTTTGCATTTTCTATTAGTTCTACAAACTCTTCTTTAAGTTTTTCTATGTCTTGGATAGCTTGAGCTATTTCTGATAGGTCCTTTGAATCAAATTCAAGCGCTTTTTTTAGGTCTGATAATATTCCTACAAAGTCTACTATCAAACCTGCAGGCTTTTTTAAACCGTCTTTTTCATATGGTCTGTTAACTCTTGCTATGGTTTGAAGCAATACATGGTCCCTCATGATTTTGTCTAAATAGAGACAGTATAAGATTGGTGCGTCAAATCCTGTTAAAAGTTTGTCTGTAACGATTAGTATTTTTGGAAGCTTGTTAGGGTCTTTAAAGTTTTCTCTAACTTGTCTTTCTTGCTCTGGGTCTAAATGATGTTCTTTTAGTTCTTTGTCATCATTGTAGTATGGACTTATTACCACTTTTGAGTATTCAGGTGGTAGGTATTTATCAAGGGCTTTTTTGTATAAAACGCATGCTTTTCTGCTTACAGCAACCACAAAGGCTTTATATCCGTTTGGTTCTACATTTTCTCTAAAGTGTTTTGCTATAACTTTTGCTATCTCTTCTATTCTTTTTTCGTCTTCTAAGATTATTTTTGAACTTAGATTTTCTATTGCTCTGTCAAGCGTTTCCACATCATCGGCTTTATTTTTAAGAGCTTCTAAATCTTTTTCTAAGATCTCTTGATTGATTAAATATTCGTTTGGAGCATGGGTATAGTGAAGTCTAAGAGTTGTGCCGTCTTTTATAGATTCTGCGATGCTGTATTTATCAAGATAAAGATTTTCATCGTCTTTGCCAAAGGTTAAAAACGTGTTTGCCTCTCCTGTAGCTCTTGGCGTTCCTGTAAAGCCTATGATTGTAGCGTTTGGCAATGCTCCCATTAGATGATTTCCTAAATCTCCGCCTGTAGTTCTGTGTGCTTCGTCAATGAATACAAAAATATTTTTTCTTGTGTTGAGATTTGGTGGAAAGTCATCAAACTTATGAATGGTTGAGATTATCAATCCTCTGAAATCTTCTCTTAAACGTGCTTCTAAATCTTTTTTACTTTTTGCCCTTTCTACCGGTAATTTTGCTGATTCTATATTTTTAAATAATTGTTGCTCAAGCTCGTTTCTGTCTACTATCATTAAAATGGTTGGATTTTGGAATTTTGGATTTTCCATTATAAGCTTTGCTGCGGTTATCATCGTAAGGGTTTTACCTGAGCCTTGAGTATGCCAAATTAAACCTCTATATTTATCCTCTTCTTCTGCTCTTTGGATAATTTTTTCAACCGCTCTTATTTGGTGTGGTTTTAGTATGACTTTTTGAAGTTGATTATCCTTATAAAGAAATTGTATATAATCTAAAATTAGTTTTATGGTTCTTTGTCTATCAAAAAACGATTCTATAAGCCTTTTGTAGTCTCCTTCTTGTTGTTCTCTGTAGTTATAAGTGTCTTTAACTGAACTAAACCATGTTGGACCATATGAAAAGTGTAGGTTATTTGTTATTACAAATGCTTGTAAAAGTTTAAGTATTTCTTTACTTTCTTCGTGATATCTTTTAACTTGATCAATACCTTCATCTATAGCATTATCTTTTTTTGGACTTTTATTTTCTTGGAATATAACAGGTATTCCGTTGATGAAAAAGACTATATCAAATCTATTTCTGTATTTTCCGTTTGTAATTGTAAACTCTTCTATTGCGTGAAATGTGTTATTTGATATATTTTCTGTGTCTATGAATCTGATGTTTAAATCTCTTTTTTCTTTTGATGAATAAAATGGCTTTTCTCCTCTAAGATATTTCCAAGCTTCATAGTTTCCTTGTATTGATGGGGGTAGTGTATCTAACTGTTTTAAAAGATTGTCTATTTCTTCATCTGTTAGGAATGGGTTTAGTTTTTTGATTTGTTGTTTGAAGATTGGTTCTAATATTATCTGAGTTTCGCTTGTTCTTAATTCATTTAATTTGTCTTTTTGGTTTTCTGTAATTACTTCCCATTTGAGTGTGTAGGTTTCTGTGTCGTATTTTACTGTTTCTTGTTTTAGATAGTTAAGTGCTGGCTTTTGGACTGAATTTTTTTCTGTCATTTTAGGATTATATTCCATAGCTTTTGACCTCTATGTTTTTGCTTTCTTAACTCTAATTTTTCCTGTCATAAGCTGTTGTAGTAGTGTTTTAAATAGGTTTTGTAGAGCTTCTTTTTTCTTTTCTTCTGCTTGGATTTTTTGGTCTATGGTTGTTAGAATGTTGGCTATTTTTTGTTGTTCGTCAAGGGGTGGAAGGGGGATTGGGATTTTATTTAACTTAGAAGTATTTAGAGTATTTCCTTTTATCGCTTTGTCTTGCAAATTGGAGTAATCAACGGCTGGTAGATAGTAAAATAAAAACTCTTTTAAAACTTTATTTTCTTTCGGATAGATTGAGATAATAGCCTCATTATGATAAGCATCTACGTTTAATATTGCTGTTCTTCCGATTGTTAACTTGAAACTCATTAATAACGTTCCTGCTGGAGTTAATTTCTCTTTGAATATTTCTTTATGTGCTTTTTCGGAAACCATCTCAGATGTATTGTTAATATATGGATTTTTCATATCTGAAATACTAACCCAATAATACTTTCCATTTGTCCAATAATCTTTATTTTTTCTTGGCGGAGTTCTACCAATTTTGAAATTTACTATATCGCCCAATCTCACAACTTCCCAATCCTCTGGAATTAATCCGATTTCAGACTCTTTTAATTTAACTTTATCAATCTCGTCAACTGCAACAGCTCCATATGTAAAAAGATGCTTCATCATAGACTTTTTAAGCTGTTTTGTAGCATTTATAACTTTTTCTGTTTTTTCTGTAGTATTTTGGACAGTAGAAAGAATATCAGTAATAGCCTTTTGCTCTTCAAGTGGTGGAAGGGGGATTTTAAGTCTTGCTAAATTTTCCTTATTTATAGCCTTAAATACTGAGCCATAACTTTCTTTTTCTATTAGATGTTTAAAAAACAAAAGAGAATAAAATAAAAATTCATTTATTCCGTTTTTCAAATTTAAAGATGCTAATCCTCTACCAATACAGTAATCCATATTAGCAATATTTACATCTCCAACAGGTGCTCTTACAGAGATTAACACGCTACCTTTTTTAGCTATTTTCAAGGGTTTTGTTGTATATTTTATATGTTTTGGACTAATATTACCAAATTCAGCCTTTCCTTGAAGAAATGGTATTCCTTTTCCATAGGTGTTATATGTATCGCCTGGTGGTGATTGTCCCATTGTTATCTCTGCAACCTCTCCCAATCTCATAACTTCCCAATCTTCTGGAATTAAACCTATTTCAGTTTCTTTAAATTTATTTTCTACAACTTCCATAACTTCCCTCATCAATACCTCAATCCAAGCTCAGATAAAACAGCTCTTAATTTTTCCTCTGCTTCTCTTCTTTCCTCTTCAGCTTCTAAAAGCTCAACCATAGCCTCATTTAAATCTAAAATCTCTTCCTCTCCATTTATAGCCACATACCTTGAAGGACTAAGATTATAATCATTTCTTGCTACTTCTTCTTTGCTTACAATCTTACTTAATCCTTCCCTCTCTTCCCAATTTTTATAAATTTCATAAACCTGCCTAATACCCTCATCAGTCAATCTATTTTTAGGTCTTTCTTTTTCATACAAGCTTGACGCATTGATTAATAAAATTTGGTCTTTATGCTCTTTGTTCTTGTTGATTACAATAATAACACCCGGTGCAGTTGTATTATAAAATAAGTTTTCTGGAAGAAGAATTACAGCCTCTATTAAGTCATTATCTACAAATTTCTTTCTTATGTCCCTCTCTTTGTTAGACCCAACATTTCCACTACCTCTTGAAACGCTACCGGTATCTAAAACTACTGCAATTTTTCCATTTTCTCTTAAAGACGCATACATATGCTGAATCCATCCCCAGTCTGCTGAGCTTGAAGGCGGTATTCCAAACTCAAATCTTTTATATGGGTCGTTTTTATAAACTTCTTCAGAAAAATTTTGGTTCCACATAGGATTTGCGGTTATAACATCAAACTTTTTAAGGCTTCCATCACTTTCTTTAAATGCTGGATTTCTCATTGAGTCTCCAAGTGCTATTTCTGTATTTTCCATATCGTGTATAAAAGCATTCATTTTTGCCATTGCGTAGGTTGTATGGTTTATTTCTTGACCGAAGAACCTTAAAGGTATTGCATCTTTTTTATCTTGATACTTTTCTTTAAATCTAAGATAACATTTAATAAGAAGTCCGCCGGAGCCACAGCATGGGTCATAAACTTCGTCCCCTTCCTTAGGGTCAAGGATTTTTGCCATCAAAATGCCAACTTCCTTAGGAGTATAAAACTCTCCGGCACTTTGTCCAGAACCTTCTGCAAACTTTCTAAGCAAATATTCATAAGCTCTGCCAAGAATATCCGGCTCAACATCATTTAGTCCAAGCCTGTGTCTGCTTAATATATTTATAAGCTCTTTTAACCTGTCATCATCTATAATTCTTTGCCCTGAAACTGAAGCGTTAAAATCAACTATGTTTATCACACCTTCCAGCTTAGGATTTTCTTTTGCCACTTCTCTAACAGCATCAGTTAAGTACTCTCCAATCCTAACACTTTGAGCTTTAATATTTTTCCATCTTGCTTTTTCCGGAATGTAAAACCTTACTATGCTATGGTCCATTTCTACAATTTTTAATGCTCTTTCTCTGCTTCCAAATTCACTTTCTAATCTACTAATCTCGTCATCAAACACATCTGATAAACGTTTTAAAAATATTAGTGGCAGAATATAATCTTTGTATTTATTAGCCTCAACAGCTCCACGAATAGCAGATGCCGCCTCCCATAGCCAATTTTCAAGGGTTCCAATATCAAGCTTCATGCAGTCCTCCAAATGAGAATTTTTTATAAAAATTATACTATTCTTAATACTTCGCTTCGCTCAGAATTACACCATTCGGAAGTTCCTCGTCATCCTGAGGCTGTAAAGCCGAAGAATCTCTTTTTCGATTTTTTGATTTGAAAAGAAAAACACGAGATTCTTCGCTTCGCTCAGAATGACAGTGTGGATTTTGGAACAGTCTTACTCTCTTTTTAATCTGAGGTGTAAGTCCAAAGGATCACATTTTCAAACTACTTTAACCATGGTGTAATCATGTTTTCATAAACGATTGAACCGCCAAGTTTTCCTTGAATAAATAAAAGAACAACGCCAATTATCAATAGGATTGTAAATACTAAGTTAAGTGCTTTTGTTTTGGTCATTATGATTCTTACGATAGCTAATATAACAAAATAAAGTGCAAGAAGTAAGCCAAGTTTTTGATGATAGCCAAAAGCCTTAATCTCTTCAAGCTTTGTTTCTATTGGTTCGTGAGCTATAATACCGGTTATGGTAGCAACAACAACAGCCAAAGCAGACAAGAATGTTAATACCAAATGCAGACTGTCTAACTCTTTTTTGTTTATCGTATAAAACAGATGAATGATTAATAGCATTAATGGAAAAGCTATTGCAAAATGTGTAAATGGTGGGTGAATTGCGATTGTCTCCATGATACTGACCTCCTATAAATTTAAGTAATGTATAAAGTATGTTGCAACAGATAGATATATTGATATTCCAACAATATCTGTAATGGTTAATGCTAAAACACCGGTTGCTAAGGTTGGGTCTTTACCCATTTTATCCATAATATACGGTATTAAGCTACCAATCAAGCCGGCTATAACTATGCTAAAAAATAAAGCAATTCCAACTATCATTCCAAGCTTATGGTTGTTTATCCATAAAGAAGAGATTAAACCAACCAACAAT
>NZ_ABZS01000069.1 GCF_000173615.1 Sulfurihydrogenibium yellowstonense SS-5
GCTGCATTTTTGTCTATAAGTAATGATAAAGTTGTATCTGAAGAGATAAATGTCAGCAGTTTAGATGAAAAATCTCAAAAAGATAATACTAAGGAAAACGAAGAAAATCCTTTGGAAGAGATAAAAAATATTGAAGTTGGAAATTCAAATGGTGAAATAATCTTAATAGGAGATTCTGTTTTACTTGGTGCATCAAAGTATGTTCAAGATTTTTTAAAAAATGCATACATAGATGCTAAAGTAGGAAGACAGTTTAAAGAAATTTATTCTTTATTAGAAAGCGGAAAGTTAGATAAGTATAATAAAATTGTCATTGCTCTTGGCAATAATGGTTATGTTAGTAAAAAAGATTTAGAGAGTGTGATAGAAAAACTTAAAGATAAAGAAATATATTTAATCACTGTAAAAGTTCCAAGACCATGGCAAAATCAGGTTAACAATACATTTAAGGAAATTGCATCGGAATATAAGAATGTTAAAATCATAGATTGGTATAGTTATAGCAGAGAAAAGGAAGAGTTGTTTGTAACTGATAAAGTCCATCTAAATAAAAAAGGCGCCAAATACTTTGCAGGTTTAATTGCTAAAAATTTAGGAATAGAATACAAGAACTATGAACCACAACAAAAATTGGATGATAATGAAAACCATGATAAAGTTGAAGCGAAAATTAGTAATAAAGAATTTTCAGATAATAAAAAATCAGATATTTCTGAAAAACTTTTATATAAAGATAAAGAGAAAAAGGGCAGAAATAATACGGAAAATATTATTCTTAAAGAGCAAAATAATTCTAATGATGAAATTGAAAATATAATCTTATCTGCTCCTGGTCAAGAAAATAATTAACTAAAAAGTTAGCAATCTGATAGAGATATTATCTTGCCTGTCATTCTGTAGTCGGTGAAGGGTCTTCGTCTTTTTACCTCTTATGTGTTAATTGTGTGGGCAATTCATGAATTACCTGTATCCACTTTCTCGCTTTTTTTTTTAAATCCTTAGGACTAAAGTCCTCAGGATGTTGTAAAGATGAGCTTAAAGAATTTTTACAGCAGTCTCAGGGTAATACATTTTCCACTTTTGTACTACTTGCTTACCTTTTCTAAGTGGTTAAAAAATTCTGGATAAGATATATAAACACAATCAGCATCTTTTATTGTAATTCCTTCTTCACTTACTAATCCAAGAATTGCAAAGCCCATTGCTACTCTATGGTCTTTATAAGAATCTACGATTCCACCTTTTACTTTCTGTTTTCCTCTTATTATCATACCATCTGGAAGTTCTTCTGCTTCAAGCCCTAAGCGTTTAAAGTTTTCTATTACTGATTTAATTCTGTCGCTTTCTTTTACTCTAAGCTCATGGGCACCGGTTATTACTGTTTCTCCTTCTGCCTGAGTTGCAATGATTGCAAGCAGTGGAATTTCATCTATCATTGAAGGAACTTCTTTAGGCTTTACTTTTACACCTTTTAATTCATGATAGCTAACATAGATATCTGCTACTATCTCACCTGCTTCATCTCTTTTGTTTTTGTATTCTACCTTAGCCCCCATTTCTTTTAACTTTCTAAAAAATCCATCTCTTGTTGGATTTACCAAAACATCCTTTAACTCTATGTGAGACCCTGGAATAACTGATGCTGCAGCTGCAAAAAATGCCGCCGAAGATGGGTCGGCAGGTACGTTTATATGTATAGGATTTAGCTTATCTGCTTTTTTGACAGTTACTCTATATCCGTCTTTTGTAAATTCTCTACTTACATATGCTCCCATACTGTTTAACATATTTTCTGTATGGTCTCTTGAAATTACAGGTTCTATAACTGTTGTCTCTCCTTTTGCAAAAAGTCCGGCCAAAAGAATAGCTGACTTTACCTGTGCCGACATTTTTTCATTAAAAAAATCTATTCCTGTAAGTTTTCCACCTCTTATAGAAATTGGAAGTAAATTACCATCTTTTCTTCCATCTATTTTTGCACCCATTTTAGAAAGTGGCTCTGCTACCCTTTTCATAGGTCTTTTTCTTAGACTATCATCACCTGTTAGTGCAGTAAAAAAATTAAACCCAGCCAATACTCCAAGCGTTAATCTTGTAGTTGTTCCAGAGTTTCCCATATCAAGAAAATCATCAGGTTCTTTGAGTCCATCTAAACCTTTTCCATGAATATAATAGACACCCTCTTTTTCTACTATTTCAACCCCAAGTTTTCTGTATGCGTTTACAGTTGTAAGAGTATCACCAGCCTTCAAAAAGTTTTTTACAATAGATATACCATCTGCCAAAGAAGATAAAATTATTGCTCTGTGTGAAATAGATTTATCTGACGGGACTCTTAAAGACCCTTCTATTCTTTTTACTTTTTTAACTGTTTTTTCCATCCTTTATTCTCCTTTTAAATAATTCCCATAATGCTATTGACGTTGCATTTGAAACGTTTAGAGATGTTATTTTACCAACCATTGGAATAGTTGCAATAATATCCGCTTCTTCTAATATAGATTTTGAAACTCCTTTTCCTTCCGAGCCAACTACTAACGCAATCGGATATGGAAAGTCTATCTCAGCTATATTTCTTCCACCTTTTTCAACAGCAACAACCCAACCACCCTTCTTTTTAAATTTTTCAATTACATTTCTTAAACTTCCAACTTTTGCAATCGGAAGATGAAAAACTGCCCCCGTAGATGCTTTTATTACTACTTCATTTATAGGACTTGACCGTTCCTTAGGGATTATAACTCCACTTACTCCAAAAATTTCTGCTGTTCTTAAGATGCTTCCTACGTTTTGAGGGTCTGTAATATGGTCTAAGATTAACATAATACCCTTTTCTTTTATTGTTTTATCTATAATTTCATTTTCATCGTAATATTTTATTGGACTTACGAGTGCAACAACACCTTGTGTTTTCTTAGTGTTTGCAAGGTCTTCAATCTTTTGCCTTGATACTCTTTGCACCTTTACTTTCTTCTCATTTGCAAGCTCTAACAACTCTCTTGGTGGATGTGAATCGTGGGCAATAAGAATTTTTTCAAGACTTCTTCCGGCTTTAAGTGCTTCTATTACTGGATTTCTTCCCCAAATTACCAAGTGGTTTTCTTTCTCCAAAACCTTCTCCTGTATAATCATTGATAAAATATTTTAACTTAAATTGATAAGTCTGGCGAGAAGTTCAATAAAAACATGAGATTCTTCGCTTCGCTCAGAATGACATATAAGGTCTTCCTTTTTCTGACGCTTATAAATTAACCTTTCTTTGTCATCCAGAGGCCGTAAGGTCTAAGGATCTCATTTTTAAATTTTATAAAAAACGCTAATTTATCACCCAAGGTATCATTGATAAAATATTTTAACTTGATTAATTTTCAGACCATCCTATTTTCTAAATTTACTCAAACCTTTCTCCGACTTTTATCTTGTATCCTCTGATTGCGTCTTGAGTTGTTATTGGCTTTGAGTTTGGAAATTGTATTAATTTCAATAAAAGACATCCATTGCCGGCTTTTACTACTATTCCCTCTTTCTCATCGGCTTTTATTATCTCTCCCGGTAAAGCGTTTACATTACACTCAACAATTTTTGCGTCTAAGATTTTGACTTCTTCATCTCTAAATTTAGCATAGGCTTTTGGCCATACTTTTAAAGCTCTAATTTGATTAAAGATTTCTTTTGCTGACCTGCTAAAATCTATTTTTCCTTCTGATTTTTCTATCGGTTTTGCGTAGGTTGCCTTTTCGTGGTTTTGTGGTTTTTTATCTATTTCTCCTTTTTCTATTTTATCTAACACTTCAATAAGCAATCTTGCTCCTTCTCCTGCCAATTTATCATGAAGGCTTATAATATCATCATCTTCTGTTATCTCAACTTCTCTACATGCGTAAACATCCCCCGCATCAAGTTCTTTTATTATCTCCATTATACAAACACCTGTTTTATCTTTACCTTCCATTATTGCTCTTTGAATTGGTGCTGCTCCTCTGTATTCTGGCAAAAGTGATGCGTGAACGTTTATTGTTTTATACTTTGGTATGTTAATTATCTCTTCCGGCAAAATCTTTCCATAAGCAACGACTACCGAAATATCTGGATTAAGTTTTTTGACCGTTTCTAAAAATTCTTGGTTGTTTTTTATTTTTTCAGGTTGGAATACTGGAATATTATATTTTAGGGCTTCCTCTTTTACCGGTGTTGGCTGGATTTTTTGTCCTCTTCCTCTCGGTTTATCAGGTTGAGTAACAACTCCAACGACTTGATGATTGGATTCTATTAACGCTTTTAAACTTTTAACTGCAAAATCAGGCGTTCCCCAAAATAACACTCTCATTAGTTTCCTCTTTCTTCATTTTATCTCTTGCTTCTCTAATCAACTTAACAAGCTTATCTATATTTTCTCTTGTAATCAAAGATACTGCAACAAAAGGGCAACCTCTTTCAGAAAAATACTTTTCAAGATTATCTAATAAGCTTTTATCAGATAAAGCATCTATTTTATTTGCAACTACTATTTGAGGTTTTTTTATCAAGTCCTGAGAATATTTTTCAAGCTCTTTATTAATTATGATAAAAGCGTCAATAGGGTCCCTTTCTCTAAAATCTGACACATCTATTAGATGAATTAGAAATTTTGTTCTTTCAATGTGTCTTAAAAACTCATGACCTAAGCCAAGTCCTTCTGAAGCACCCTCTATGAGTCCTGGAATATCTGCCAAAACTAAATAGTCATTAACATCAAGCTGTAAAACTCCAAGAACGGGTGTAAGAGTTGTAAATGGATAATCTGCTATTTTTGGTCTTGCTTTGGACAGAATAGATATTAAAGTTGATTTTCCTGCGTTAGGAAATCCAATAATTCCAACATCTGCCAAAAGCTTAAGCTCAAGCTCTATCCATTTTTCTTCGCCCGGCTCTCCTTTTTCCGCAACCATCGGTGTTTGGTTTGTTGGAGACTTAAACGCTGCATTTCCTCTTCCACCTTTTCCACCTTTTGCAACCACAACAGATTGACCTTCCTTTACTAAATCAGCTATAATCTCTCCAGTTTCAGCATCTTTTACAACAGTTCCGACAGGTACTTTTAAGATTAAGTCTTCTCCATCTTTGCCTTTTTTATTCCCACCTTGGCCGTGCTGTCCTCTTTCTGCTTTGTAATGTCTTTTATACCTAAAATCCATCAATGTTTGAAGACTACTATCTGCAATTAAAATTATATCTCCACCTTTTCCGCCATCGCCACCAGCCGGTCCACCAAAAGGAACATACTTCTCCCTTAAAAATGCAACACAACCATTACCACCATCACCCGCTTTTACATAAATCTTAGCTTTGTCTATAAACATACTTAACTACACCTATTATCGTTAAACTTATTATCGAAATTCCGTTTGCTAAAATTAATGGAAGATTATTTATTCTTAGTCCATAAATAAACCATAAAAATATGCCAATCCACATAAAAATCAACCACATCCAAGAGAAATCTTTGGCTGATTTGGTTTTCGCTACCTTGTAAGTTTGAGGAAGATATGCAGAAGTTGTAAGAATTGCAGCTAATAAGCCTAATATTTGATTATCCATTATGATAACAACAAACTAGGGATTAGGAGTTTAATCGTAAAAAAATCTCCCAATCCCAAATGTGAAATCATACTGCTTTTTTAACTTTTCCAGCTTTTAAACACTTAGCACATACATAAATTCTTTTTGTAGAACCATCTTCAAGAACTACTCTAACTCTTCTAAGGTTAGGCTTCCAAGTTCTTCTTTCTGTTGTAGCTGAGTGTGCTACAGTATTTCCAAAAACAGTTTTTTTACCACATATTTGACAAATAGCCATCTTATAATCCTCCTTACAAAAATTAGAAAAAATATTATATCATATATCGATATTGTATACATCACCTTGGGTGAGAAATTAATGTTTTTCATAGAATTTAAAAGAGATCCTTCGGCCTCACGGCCTCAGGATGACAAGGAAAGGTTGAATGATAAGCACCAAAGAAAGGGTAGCCTTGTTTGTCATTCTGCAGCCGGCGAAAAATCTCATGCTTTTTCTTTTCGAATAAAAAAATCAAAAATGAGGTCCTTCGGACTTCGTCCTCAGGGTGATACGAAAAGGTAAGCTTGCAAAAATTTTGGAACACCCTTTGTCGTGTATTAGTCATATCCAGTTTGGAAAAAATAGATTAATTTATTGCTTTCCGGTAAAAGCTCCTAAACAGTATCATTCTTAGCCGTGCGAAGAAACTTTACTTATTTACCGTCAGGCAATTCATGAATTATCTCTACTCGCTTTCTAACCTTCTTTAGTGGAGTAGATCCTTCGGACTAAAGTCATCAGGATGACTGAAAGGGTAAAAATGTATCATCCTAAAGCCGAAAAAAGAAAACTCCATAATTGTCTTTAAAATCTATTATACATTTATAAAGATATATTTAGTTCAAAAATATCTTTTTTAAACAATAGCTTCGGTGTTTTCTTGATTCTAATTCTTTTACCAAGAACGTATCTTATGTGTCCACTTTGTTTATTTAAAACTTCTAAAATTTCTTCCTCATCTTTTAAAGCAGAAATAAAAACTTGAGCTTCGCTTAAGTCTGCTGTAGTATCCACAAAACTCACTGTTATAAAATTATCCTTTGACAATGCTATCTCTTCAGATATAATTTCAGATAGCTCTTTTTTCAACATAGAATTTACTTTTTCCATTCTGTGTGACTTTTCTCTCATTTTAACTCACCTTTTAAATTATTTCCTTGTGTATATTTATATGCAAATGTGGAAAGTTTGCATCTATAAAACCAACGATAGAACCTAAAACCTTTTCTAACTGAAGTTTATCAGGTGCTACAGTTACAACAGCAATCACTGCAGATTGCCATAAATCTTGTTTATCTACTTCAGAAACAGCAACATTAAATTTACTTCTTAGCTTTTCTTTTATAGACCTTACAACCATTCTTTTTTCTTTGAGATTTGATGAGTCGGGTATATGAATTTCTAAAACTAAGCTACCTATCATCATTTTCCACAACCTCAAAGATTCTTATAAAATCTTCCACCGATAACTCTTCTGCTCTTAAATTTGGGCTAACTCCTGCTTTATTCAACATTCCTTCTTCAATTTTAGATTTTATCATCTTTCTTCTATTTTGAAACAAATGAGATACGAAATTTTTATATTTTTTCACATTGTTAATTACTATGTTTTGTTTAGGTGTGAGTTTTACTACTGCAGATGTTACTTTTGGCGGCGGGTTAAAAAACCTTGCCGGAACGCTCATTATATATTTTACATCGAAAAATGTCTGAATAAATACAGATAAAAATGTATAATCTTTTGTCTTTGGTTTTGCTATCAACTTTTCTGCCACTTCTTTTTGAATCATAAAAACACAAAATTCTAAAATATCAAGCTTAAACCCGCAGTCAATAATCATCAAAGATGAAACATTATACGGCAAATTTCCTACAAGCTTTATTTTTTCTTTATCGGAAATCAATTCGTAAAGATTCACATCAAAAAAATCCGATTTTATAAGCTTAAAATTTGAATATTTACTAAACTTTTCTTCTAAAACCGGATAAACTGTCGTGTCGATTTCCACGGCATACAAAATCTTCGGATTTCTTAATAAGATTTCCTCGGTCAAAGCACCTGTGCCTGGTCCTATTTCAACAATAATATCTTCCTGAGAAATATCTATTTCATCTACAATTTTTTCTATAACATTTTTTGAAATTAAAAAATGCTGTCCTAAATGTTTTTTTGGTTTAATTCTGTTCAACCGAATCCTTTTCCATCTCCTTACATTTTTCTTTTATCATTTTAAAGACTTCATCTTTTAAATCTTGCCTATCAAGCGCAAAATCTATGATTGCTTCTATGTATCCAAGCTTATTGCCTGTATCATGTCTAGTTCCTTCTATATCTTTTGCATAAATTACTTCTTTCTCTCTAAGCTT
>NZ_ABZS01000068.1 GCF_000173615.1 Sulfurihydrogenibium yellowstonense SS-5
CTATCGTCGTTTGCATCTCATGAATTGTTGAGATTCCTTCATCGTCATGATTGCTTGATTGATTTGTTTGAAGTAGCTTATAGTGATATCCTTCTTTTCTTCTTGTTAAAGTGTTTTGAAAGTTAAACTCTTTATCTTTAATTGAAAGCTCCGTTAGTTGACCTGCTTCTTTGCTATCAAAAATCAATATCAAATTATCTGTATGGACTTTTACCTCTTCGTATCCATCGCAATTTATATCTTTAACTTCAACTTTTTTATGTTTTTTTGTTATTTTTTCAATCTCTTTTTCTGCTTTTATGATAAATCTATAAGCGTTGCTTCTTAGGTTTGGAAGATAAAGACCACCAAAAATTCCATGCCACAAAACATCATTACATTGAGATTTTAAAAGATTGTCTAAAAAAGCTTGATTTTTCTTATAATCTCTGTAAGAGATTGACAAGTCTAAAAATCTTTTATGTATCCTGTTTGATTCTGGATACTTTACTAAAAAGTTGTGCCAGATGTTGCCTTTTACAAACTTTTCAGACTCTTGACTCATGTTGTTTTTTTCTAAAAATTCTTTTAATTTTTCAAACTTTTCAAAATCTTCTGCAAATAAACTCCATTCTCCCATTTCATGGTATGAAGTGATAGGAAGGTAAGCTATTCCAAGTGGTTTTTGATTTTCTGAATATTCTTGGTAGTGCGCAAATTCTATGTCCTTTGAATTTGAAATTTCACTTAAAAAGTTTTCTAACCAACCTTGCTGATAAACCCACTGGTAAGTTTTTGGCCAAATTCCAAACTTTTCTCCATCGTCAAAAATTATTCCTGCCGGATTTTCAGTGTTTGACAAAGTATGCAGATATTCTTTTATTTTATCAACTGTTTTAAACGGAATTAAATATCTAAGATTTTTATCTATTGGAAAAAGCTTTACTTTGTAGCCGTTTGACTCTGTAATGTAATATCCATAAAGATTTTCTTTTCTAAATCCTGCTGACAAGAAATGATAATCGTCTACAATCACATACTCTATCCCAAGATTTACAATATCCGGTATGATGCTACTGTCCCAAACCCTTTCTGTAAGCCATAATCCTTTTGGTGTCTGGTCAAAGTTTTCTTTGATAAATTTATTTAACTTTTCAATTTGATATTTTCTATCATCTGATGGAATAGCTGCAAGGATTGGCTCGTAGTATCCACCACTAAAAAATTCTACCTGACCATTAAGTGCTAAATCTTGAAGAAGTTTAAATGTTTCTTTACTGTAATTTTTTATATACTCTAAAAGCCATCCTGAGTAGTGAACTGCAAACTTAAATTTTGGATATTTTTTAGCTATTTTTAAAAAAGGTTTATAAGCCTTTTCTATAGCTTCATCGACTACTTCATAAAAGTTTTCAACCGGTTGATGACAGTGTATTCCAAATAGTAATTTAACCATCTTACACCATCCAATCATAATCAAAATTTTCTGATATATCTAACATAATTATACTGTAAACAGGCAGCTTCTGTAAAAGCCGAGAATCTTTCAAGATTTCTATATAAAACTCAAACTTTTTCTCGTTTAAAAGATTTAAAGGTATTTTAATTTCAATTATCTTTTCGCATGCAGCTTCAACGCCGTTTTCATCTGTATGCTTTTCATTTGAAATCGGTACGGAAAATGAAATTTCTTTATCCGTGATGAAATTTAGTCTTAATATATCGTTTTTTATCTGATTAACACTGGCATCAAATCTGAGATAAAAGTTTTCTTTATCATAGCCATAGTAAAGTTTATTTAATAAAATCTCTGTATTCATGGATGATAAATCAAAGGTTAAATCTATCTCTCCTGAAAATAGCCATTCAAAATAGTTTGTGATCTTTCCATCAATTGTTGGTGTGATATAGTTTTTCGGCTTTTTTATGATAGGTTGTTTGAATGTTTGTTTTATCGGTTTGCTTAGCTTAGCTGGTGGCTTTTTGCCAAAAACATCATAAACTTTCATTAGATTAGACCTAAATAAAAGGTCAAATTTGTCTGCGTAGATGGTAAAATGGTCATCTCCATACCACCAAAACCAATCACTTCCTTCTGCTATGTAGATATATTCTATTGCCTTCTTATATAAATCATTTTCTTTTTCTGATTCTAAAAAGTTTCTTGTTTCTGATAGATACTCCCACGCCGTGTTTTTCTCCGGATGTCCTATCCATGTTGTAAAATTTCCGTATATCCAACTGCCGGCTTTTATTGATTCTAAATTTTCAATTTCTACATTTTTTCCCAAGACTTCTGAAAATGTAATGCATTCTATCCATCTTTGGTGTGAGATTTCAGAGTACAATCTATTGAAGAAATCTTTACCATTGTTTTTATAAAACTCCCAAGCATTTTCTCCATCAAGAATCACACTTACAACTTGACAGTGCTGAGAAGAATTATAGATTGACCTTAAATGAGAGATAAAATCATCCACCGCATTTTTTTCATTCATGTTTTGATATCTAAATCCTATGCTATCACTTAAATATTTATCTCTAAAAAAAATGTAAATATCTTTATACTTGTAAATTTTATACTTATCTCTTTTTCCTGCCACGTTGTAAAGCACATCTTCATCTGTTGCTGTCCATTTTATTTTATGTTCTATAAATAAATCTAATGTTTGATTTGATAAAGAACCTTCGGCTGGCCAAAGTCCATTTGGTTTTTTATCAAAAATGCTTTGATACTCATCTAAAGCTGCGTTGAGGTGATAAACTGCATCTTCTTTAAAGTTTGCTGTAATTTTAGGTAGAGAGATGTCAGGTTTAGATTCTTTGGCTGATTCTATGTTTAAAAGTAAAGGTAAGATTGGATGGTAATACGGCGTTGTGGTAATCTCAATCTTTCCTTCGCTTTCAAGGTTTTTGTAATATGGAATAATTTCTTTTAAAAAGTTTAATAAAACATTTATGAGCTTTTCTTTTTCTTCTTTAGTAAAATCTTTCCCTTTTTCTAAAAGAGTTTTTATATAATGATTATTTTCTCTAAGATAATTACCTGTCCAAGATAGTAAAAAGAGAACTTGTAAATCTAAAAAATCTTGATTAGTTAAATTTTGAGTATTCATATACTTTTGATGAATCTGAAAGTATCTCGGAATTGGCTTTATCATAGTGGTAAGATTCGCACTAAAAAGTATTCTTAGAAGATATTCTTTTTCAGTATTAGAAATTTTATCTACGTCCTTCTTCAATAAGTTTAAGAATTTACAGCTTGAAGGGTTTTCTGAATATATTTGAAGCTGTTTTATTAGAGAAGGAACTAAGTTAAACGTTGCTTTTATTTTTTTGTATTTTGAAACAAGCCATGGCATTTCGTAGTAATCTTTTATCCCATGTAAAAACACCCATGGCATTTCAAATTCTCGGGTAAATGGGTCTATATACCAAGGTTGGTGCATATGCCATAAAAAACAGAGGTATAGTTTTTTCATTTAATATTTTCTAACTCCTCAATACTTTTAGCTAATGCTACTTTTGTGAAAATTTTGTCTAACTCTTCTATCTCGTTACACTGTTTTATAATCTTTTCTAAGCTCTCCGGCACAGTCCCAAATTTTAGCTGAGTTAATTTTATTAAATCTTCCTTTTTAGCTTCTAATTTGCCTTCTAATTTGCCTTCTAATTTGCCTTCCATTTTTCCTTTTACCCAACCTTCCATTTTCCATTTTTCTGTTAAAGTCATCATTTTTTCATCACCTCCAACTACTTCTTTTAAAACTTCTTCCACTTTTTCAATATCCTTTTTTACTAATACAATGTAGTCAAAAGCTAAATACAGACAATCCGATTTATATTCAATCATTAATTTAAAAATCGGTTTAAAGCTTTGGATATCTTCAAAGATATGCTTCATAACAAGTAATGCTGAAATTGTGCATACATCTTGATATAGTCTGTTTTTCAAATCTTCATCTGATATTTGATTTAAATCTATAAGCAGGTAGTTTAACTTCAAGCTGTATTTTTCTAAATTTTTACTGCTTAAAACAGGCAGAGTTGTAGGTATGTTCCATTTTCTTTCTCCGTGACAAAAGACTATATTAATGATAGGTGGATAATATTGTTTTTCTTTTGCCGTTTCTTGCCATATTACTGCGTTGTAGTGTAGTAGTTGAGATGGCAAGTCATAATCTATGTAAGATTTATGCTCAAAAATCAGTCTAATAAACGCTTCTTGGTCTTTAACTTTACATGTGAATAACAAATCAAGTATAAACTTTTTAGATTTTTTAGAGAATTTTTCTGTGTTTACTATGTTAAGTTGCTGTACTTCTTCTGCTAAATCTGGAGCAAAAATATCTAAAACGGTTTTCACACTTTTTGGATTGGAAAATATCTGCTTAAAAAACCAATCGTGCGGCTGGATATTTTCCATTTCCTATTCCATCCATTTGTTTATCTTGTCGATATACTCATTTAAAACAGCTTTTGCTTTTTCTTCTTTGTCAGAATTGACATATAGATGTAAACTATCTGCATACTGGTCTGGAAGCATTAATATCCAAGTTTTCTTATCTATAAAGATTTTAACACCATCAACAAAAGATGCATCTTTTCCTATAGCTTCTTCTGTGAATTTTCTCATCATTTTTCCTTTTAGATTAATAGGGCAAGATACAACTTTATGTTCAAAGTAATGGTTTGGAATAATTTTTTGTATATCTGATATTTTTTGTTTTGTTTTACTTAACATCTCAAGAATTTTAATAGAAGCAAACATACCATCAAAGCTATAAGACATTTCTGTAAATGTATAATTTCCTTCAAGATTTCCAAAGAAGTAATAATCTTTTAAAAAGTTAGATTTTAGACCGATAGTTTTACCTCTTTCTACGATTATATTTTCAAACATCTCATCCATAACCTCCGGTACATAGACCGGTAAGTAAACTTTAACCTGTCTATTGACTGTTTTATCTATCAAATAAAGTATTATCAAAATAGCAGCTTCATTGTCTAAAATTTCACCATTATCTGATATGATTACTACTCTTTGACCGTTTGGATACATTACAAATCCTATATCAGCAGATAATACATTAACCATTTTTGAGATTTCTTCTGCGGATTTTTTATGAAGAGTTGAGATTTGAGACAATTTTTTCTCATCAAAATAAGCATTTAGAATAATGTTTTCTATTCCGATTGTATTTACTATATCCGGATATATGATAGAAGTAGAACCATTTAGCAGGTCTGTGATGATTTTAAATTTATAACTTTTAATGCTTTCTTGGTCTATCAATGATAAAAATTTTTCTTTGTAAGATTTCAGTGGCAATGGTTCATCTTTGATTTCTCCTATTTCATTGTAATTTACTCTTCTAAAACTTTCTCTAAAGAATATTCTTTCTATGGATTTTTCTGTATTTGTGTCTATCAAAAGTCCGTCGTTGTCGTAGAATAGAATCTCTGTGATTGTTGGATTTTCCGGAGATTGTCTAAAATGAACTCCACCGATCGCATCGGTATTTGATAGTAAAAATCTCATAACAGGAAGTGGCATAAGTTTTAAATCTATAACGTTTAAACCTGACCCAAGCAGTCCACCAAGAAAAGACCTTTTTAACATTCTTGAAGCCCTGTGATAATCTCTTGACATTAAAATTGTCTTTCCAAGTGGTAATATAGACCCAAAGCTTGCAGCAAGCTTGGCTGTCATTTCATTAGAAAGCTCAATATTGGTTCTTCCGGAGACTTTACCACCTTCAAACAATGAAGATTTCCATTTATCACCCCAAATAAGATTACTGCTAATAATAGACCCTTCTTCAATGAGTTTGTTTGGCCAAATGATAACATCTTTCTCAAATGTTACATTATCTTTTATCTCACAACCTTCTGCTATGATGACTCCGTGCTCGGCTCTTACATTGTTTTCTATAATGTTATTATTACAGACAACAGAATTTAAAAATCTGCAATTATCACCAATTTTAACATCCCACCATAAAACACTGTCTTTAATGTATGTATTTTTTCCTATATGACAGTTTTTGCCAATAATTACATTTTCAAGTATGGTATTTTCTTCTAATTTTACATTTTCATCTAATACAACTTTACCAACGATTTCTAAATTTGCAGGTAAATCTTTTGTTTTTGTGTATAAAACACCGGATGGGTAAACGAGTTTTTCACCTTCAAAATCTATCTTTACTTTTTCTTTTAAAATGTCTTTATTTACTTCTCTATAACTCTCTGGATTTCCAACATCTCTCCAATAGCCTTTCGCATTATATCCGTAAAGTGTAATTCCTTCTTTCATAAGCTTAGGGAACAAGTCTTTACTAAAATCAAACGGAATATTATCTGGAATATAATCTAATATCTCTGGTTCAATTACATAAATACCTGTGTTTATCGTGTCGCTAAAAACTTCTCCCCATCCTGGCTTTTCTAAAAATCTAAGAATTTTTCCATCCTTATCTGTAATTACTACTCCAAACTGCAGCGGGTCTTCAACAGATGTTAAAGTGATTGTTAATTTAGAGTTAACAGCGTTATGAAATCCGATTATTTCTTTAAAATCAAAATCTGTAACTAAATCTCCACTTACTACGATAAACCTTTCATCAAGATACTTTTGTGCTTTTTTTACAGCTCCGGCTGTTCCATAATCATCATCCGGCAGCACATAGTTTATCTTAATTCCTAAATCAGAGCCATCTTTAAAGTAATTCTGGATAACTTCTGGCTTAAAGTATAATAAGACAACAATTTCATTTATGCCAACAGATTTAAGTTTTTTGATAATGTGTTCCATCATTGGTTTGTTAAGAATTGGAAGCATCGGTTTTGGAATGCTGTTTGTTAATGGTTGCATTCTCGTACCAAATCCACCTGCCATGACTACTGCCTTCATATTCTCTCCCCCTATCTCAAAAAGGTTAAATAATTATAGCATTATTCAGGTATGTTAAAATAATACTTAAATTAAACTCTGGGTGAAGGGTGCTGTAAAAATTTTTGTAAGTTCACCTTTCTTTGTCATCCTGAGGCCGAAGGCCGAAGGATCTCATCTTTTGATTTTTTGATTAAAAAGAAAAACATGAGATTCTTCGCTTCGCTCAGAATGACGATTTGGATTTTTGCAAGCAGTCTCACTCCGGGTGAGAAATAAGTGATTTTTATAGAATTTAAAAATGAGATTCTTCGGACTAAAGTCCTTAGAATGACAGTAAAAGGTTGAATGATAAACATTATAGTAAGAATAACCTTAGATATCATTCTGCAACCGGCGAAGAATCTCATATTTTTATTGAATTTTTCGCCCTCCGATGTATATAGCGAATTTTAAATATAAAAAAATATAAGGAGTCCTGGATGAATAAAGCGATAAAAAATCTTAAAAATTATCCTATGGAAGAATTAAATAAAATTAAATCATCGCTAAAAGAAAGAGGAATAAAAATTTATGATTTTGGAACAGGTGACCCAAAAGAACCAACGCCAGAAATAATAAGAAATGCAATTAAAAGTGCAATTCCGGAAGTTAGCCAGTATCCATCAGTTGCCGGAAGAAAAGAACTAAGAGATACAATCTCAAAATGGTTTGAAAACAGATTTTCTGTAAAACTTAATCCAGATACGCAAATAATACCATCGGCAGGCTCAAAGGAAGCAATTTTTCATTTTCCGTTAGTTTTTATAGACCAGGAAGAAGATAAAAAAAGAGTCATTTTTGGAACGCCGGCATATCCAGTATACGAAAGAGGAACATTATATGCAGGAGGAATTCCAACGCCTATAAAACTAAAAGAAGAAGATGGCTTTCTACTTAGACTTGATAAAATTGATAAAGAAATACTAAAAGAGACAAAAATTGTATGGATAAACTATCCACACAACCCAACCGGAGCAGTAGCACCTGCAAGCTATTTTGAAGAAACTATAAAAATCTGTCAAGAATACAATATTATTTTATGTTCTGATGAATGTTATACAGAAATATATTT
>NZ_ABZS01000067.1 GCF_000173615.1 Sulfurihydrogenibium yellowstonense SS-5
AATGTTTAAAGAAGCTGCAAGATTAGAAAGAGCTTTAATAAACTTTATGCTTGATGTTCACATAAAACAGCATGGATATACAGAAGTATGGACTCCTGCATTGGTAAAACCGGAAATCTTATTTGGAACAGGACAACTTCCAAAATTTAAAGATGATTTATACAAAATAGAAGATGAAGATTTATATCTAATACCAACGGCAGAGGTTACATTGACAAATCTTCATGCAGACGAAATACTAAGTGAAGAAGATTTACCAAAGTATTACACAGCATATACTCCATGTTTTAGAAAAGAAGCAGGTTCTCATGGAAAAGATGTAAAAGGAATTCTCAGACAGCATCAGTTTGATAAAGTTGAGCTTGTGAAAATCGTCAAGCCCGAGGATTCTTATAATGAGCTTGAAAAACTTGTAAATGAAGCAGAAAGAATTCTTCAACTGTTAGAAATACCTTACAGGGTTGTTTTACTATGCACGGGAGACATGGGTTTTTCAGCTGCAAAGACCTACGATATTGAAGTTTGGATACCATCTCAAAATAGATACAGAGAGATATCTTCTTGCTCCAACACAGAAGATTTTCAAGCAAGAAGGGCTAAGATTAGGTACAAAGATAAAGACGGAAAGAATCACTATGTACATACGTTAAACGGTTCAGGTTTAGCAGTCGGAAGAACATTAATAGCCATAATGGAAAACTACCAAAAACCTGACGGAACCTTTGAAATTCCAAAAGTTTTGAAGGATTACTTGTAAACTATGTGTCAGGTGTTAAATTTCATACTTTGTTCTCATGATGATAAAAAACTTATCAGCGGTGTCGTTCTGCAGCCGGCAAAGGATCTAAATCTCTTTGTCATTCTGAGCGAAGCGAAGAATCTCTTTTTTCACTTTTTAAATCGGGAGATCTCTCGACTTTACAGCTTCAGGACGACAGATAAGGTAATAATTCACTACTCTAAGCGAAGAATCTCTTACTTTCTTGAATTTTTTGAAAGTCTTATTACAATTGATTTAGTATCGGAGTGATTTTTATGAAAATCTTTATGTATCACAACATAGACATACCACTAAAAGAGGCTAAATTAAAATCGTTATATGTTAAACCAAGCAAATTTGAAACACAGTTAAAAGTCTTAAAAAAACTTGGATACAACTTTGTGAAAACAGAAGACCTTGAAAATAATCAAAAAAAGTCTATTTTACTAACATTTGATGATGGTTTTAAGGATTTTTACGATAATGCTCTTCCAATAATTAAAAAATACAACGCTAATGCTATTGTCTTTGTTCCTGCTGGATTGGTAGGCAGTTTTAACCAATGGGATTACGAAAAGTTAAACATAAGAAAAAAATTAATGAACTGGGAAGAGATAAAAAGGGTTTATAAAGAAGGCATTGAAATAGGCTCTCACACATTGACCCATCCATTTTTGACAAAAATACCAAAAGAAAGGGCAAAAAAAGAGATTCAAGACTCAAAGAAAATGTTAGAAGATATGCTATCAACAGAGATAACGTGCTTTTGCTATCCATACGGAGACTATAACGAGACTATTAGAGATTTAGTTATAGAAGCAGGCTATAAGTATGCTTTTACAACAAAAGAAGGAAGTTTAGAACAAAGCGATAATTTTTATGAGATAAAACGAATAATGATTTCAGGATTTTACTCATTGCCAAAGGTACTATGGAAAACAATAATATAAAAATTCTATGGATTAATGCAAACCCAAATCCAAATCCCGGTGGAACAGAGCAGCATTCTATTGACTTTATTAATGCATTAGAAAAGATAGACAATCTTGTCATCTATAAAGCCGTTGCAAAAGGAAGCTTTGTAGACAAAAATACATCAGATAAAAATAAATTCTACATAACTTTAAAGTCTGAATTTTCACCAATAAACACGATAAAACTAATAAGATTAGCAAAAAAATTAAAGCCTGACTTTGTGATTGGAAACAACGGCAATGAATATATAAACACTTTTTTAGCCGGAAAACTCTCCGGCAGTAAAGTCATCCTCTTTAGACATATGCTAAACTATCAGCCGTTTTTCATAAAAAAGTTTATACTTCCAAATGTAGATAAGATTTTTGCAGTCAGCCATGCAAGTAAATTAAGACTTATGAAAGATGCAGTAGCAGAAAATAAAATTACAGTTTTGTACAACTTTATTGATGAAGAAAAGTTTTACTACTTGGAATTTGAAAAACAGCAAGTTAGACGGCAGTTAAAAATAAGTCCGAATGAAAAAGTTATAACATTCATTGGAAAGGTTGCAGAGGGTAAAGGTATTTTCGACTTTGTGGAAGTGTCCAAGCTTCTTGCCAAAAAGTATGATAATTTAAAATTTTTGATAATTGGAGATGGAAAAGAGCTTCCAAAAGCAAAAGAGATGATAAAAGAGTATGGACTATCCGATAAGTACATAATAACAGGATATACAAATAAACCTGAGTATTATTTAAAAGCTTCTGATTTTGTACTTGTATTATCAAAAGGAGAAGAAAGTTTTGGAAGGACTGTTGTAGAAGGTTTTGCAGTCAAAAGCTTAGTTGTTGTTTATGATGTAGAAAATTTAAAATATTTAGTGGAAGATTTTAAAACTGGTTTGGTAGCAGAAAAAGGAAATTATAAACAAGTATTTGATAAATTAGACAAAGTTTTATCAGATGAGAATTTGTATAAAACAATTGTTGAAAATGGTTACAAAGAGTTTAAAAACAAATTTACAAAAAAGATAATTTTAGAAAAATTTTTAAAGGAGCTGCAAGATTTTAGCGGTTAAGTTTATATATGAAAACTTTAAAAAGTATAAGCTACTTCTTTTTTTAGCACTCATCGGAAGTATTGTAGAAGCCGGAGCTTTAGCAGGCTTAACCTTCATAGTCAAAGATGTTATAGATGAAGTTTTTATAGAAAAAGATTTAAACAAGCTTAAACTAATCATTCTTGTGCTTTTACTGCTAGTAATCATCAAACAGATTGGATTTATCTTTAAAGAGTACATGTATCCACTGGCACTTTATAAAGTGATGAAAAATCTTCGAGAAAATATCTTTAAAAAAATCTTAAACGCAGATATGTCTTTTTTCTTTGGAAAACAGTATGGAGAAATACTAAGCAGGGCTACAAATGATATAGAAGCTTTTAAATCTGCAATGATTTTAATCGGCGTGGATTTTTTCACTCAGCTATTTACAGTGATTGCAATGGTTGGAGTTTTGATTTATAGAGATTGGAAGCTGTTTTTAATCTTTTTATTCGCAACACCGCTTTTTGCGATCTCGTTTAACTACTTTGGAGAAAAAAGGAAAAAATACTCTCAAAGAGTTCAAGAATCAGCAGGAGAGTACACACAGTTTATAAATCAGCTTTTGTATGGTCTTGAGACGATAAAACTTTTTAGCAAAGAGAAAATATTATCAGTTTTTGAATCTATAAATGAAAGATTTTTTAAAAATCAAAGAAAAAACGCACTTTATGATGTATTCTTCTTGTCATCAATAGAGATAGCTTCATACTTAGCAGCTGGCGGGATTATATTCTACGGTGGAGTAAGAATAATAAACGGAGAGCTAACAACGGGAGACCTTTTCTCATTTTTATCTGCTTTGCTGATTTTGGTAAACTCTTCTCAAATTCTACAAAGAGGATTGATACAGATAAAAGCGGTGAATCCTGTCATAGAAAGAATAAAATTTTTACTTGATATGCCACAGGAAAAAGAAGATGGTATAGAATTTAAAGGTTTAAAAGAAAAGATAGAGTACAAAAATGTTAGCTTAAAAATAAACGAAAATAAAATACTTGAAGATGTAAACGTACTGATAAGGAAAGGTCAAAAAGTTGGGATTATTGGTCAAACAGGTTCTGGAAAAAGTAGTTTTGTAAAGCTTTTATACGGAGTTTTTAGAAATTACGAAGGAAAGATACTTTTAGATGATGTAGATTTGAAAGAGTATAACATTAAAACAGTAAGAGATAAAATCGCGGTCATTACTCAAGATGTATTTATTTTTAACGACACGATAGAGAACAATTTAAAAATTGCAAAACCTGATGCAACAGAAGAAGAAATAATAAACGCTCTGAAGAAAGCTAAAGCAGATTTTGTTTTTAGATTAAAAGATACAGTAAAGACGGCAATAGGCGAAAGAGGAAGTAGTCTATCAGGGGGAGAAAGACAAAGGCTTGCAATAGCAAGAATCTTTCTGAAAAATCCTGATATTATCATCATAGACGAAGGCACTTCCGCATTAGACGAGGAGACAGAGAAATACGTAATGGAAGAGATTTACTCTCATTTTCATGATAAAACAATCTTGATAATAGCACATAGATTAAAAACTTTAGAAAAATGTGATATGTTTATAGTATTTGAAAATGGAAAAGTGAAGGAGATAAGGGATAGTTTAAATGCTAAAGATAGCACACGTAGTTAACACTTTATCCGGCGGTGGAGCAGAAAGGGTAGCAGTTAGCGTTTACAACTGTCTAAAGGAGAAATATAAAAATGAATTCATCATAGCTAAAAACATAGTTAAATTAAACGTAGATTTTAAACCAACAGTAATTTTCAACAAAAAGCCACCACTCCCATCATTTCTATATGAAAAACTATTGTTATACAAGCTGAAAGAAGTCTTAAAAGATTTTGATGTGGTAATTTCACATCTAAGAGATATGAACACAAGACTGTCTTATTTAAAATCAAAAAATTTATTAAAACCTAAATTAATAATTGTTGAGCATGTTCCTGCGGAATTATATTCAGAAAAAGAGAAAAGGATTATAAAAAAGTATTACAAATACGCTGATTTAATAGTAGCAGTTTCAGATAAGGTTAGAGATGATTTAATGGAACACTTTAATTTAGAGCCAAACAAAATCCAAGTGATTTATAACGGCGTTGATATAGAATCAGTTGTTAAATTGTCTAATGCATTTCAAACTACATTAAACAAGCCCTGTATAGTATCAGCCGGAAGGTTAAGTATAGATAAAAATTTTGAAACTTTAATAAAAGGTGTATGCCATTCAAATACAAAACCTTTTTTATATATACTTGGAGAAGGAAGTAAGAGAAAGGATTTAGAAAATCTAATTAAAAGCTTAAAATTAGAAGATAAAGTTTTTTTAGTTGGCTTTATAGAAAATCCATTTCCTTATATTAAAAATTGCGATATATATATCACATCATCTATAAGAGAATCATTTTCTATGTCAACTTTAGAAGCGATGGCTTTAGGAAAGCCTGTTATTAGTACAGATGTTGTTCCATTTGCAAAGGATAATTTTAATAGCCTTGTTTTTAAGCCAAAGGATTATACTACACTTGCAAATCATATAGATACACTTTTATCTAATGAAAAGCTAATAGAGTTTTTATCAAAAAAGGCCTATGAGACAGCAAAAGAGCTGTCCATTGATAGTATGTGTAGAGAATACAAAAATTTAATAGAGAGGTTTAAAGTGGAGAATGTATGAAAAAGAATTGGTAAGCGTTTTAACAAAAGATTTTACAAGTTACAAGATGGCGTTTTAAGATTATCCCATCTTTAAACCATACAAATAATCTAAATCCTTTTCTAATTGACTAAAGTCTGGTGGATTGACTAATCTGCAAATGGTCCAAGGGTTATGATGATAGTGTGGAGTATTTTCAAAGTTAAACAAAGCTAAGTTTGGTTTTTTTAAAGCTACCGCTATATGATATGGTCCGCTATCGCTTGATATAACAATCCTTCCTGCATTTATTGCCCCGACAGACTCTGTTATCGTTGTCTCTCCTGCTATATCAAAAATAGGAATTTCTTTATGTTTTAAACTAAATTTTTTTATAAAATCTTGATTTATGTCTTTCTCAAATTTTGCACCAATTAAAACAGGGATTAAACCGTACTTTTCATAAGCTTTTAATATTAAAAATTCATAAATGCTAAAATCCGGTCTTTTTGGGATAGCATCTTCAGTACCGCAACCTATATTTGCGATCAAAATTTCTTGATTTTCAGACAATCCTAAGCTTTTTCTCAAATTTTCTCTAAATTTTATAGCTTCCTCTGTCTCTTTAATTTCTATTTGAATATTCCCTCTTTCTATACTAAGTCTATTCAAAACAACAAAATCCCTATCAGTATAATTTAAAACACTCATATTATGCTTTTTCATAAACTTTTTTACAGAGTCTGCATGATAGGTGTATAAAAGACCTCTTGGAAAAACTTCATTTATTCCTAAGGTAGGAATTTTGTATTTTAACCTTCCAATCAATGAAACTATCGTTGTCTCTAAACCATAAGGTTCAAAGTCTATGATAAAGTCAGGTTTAACATCGCTTATAATTTCATCTGCTAATTTTATCGCCTTTTTAAAATCTTTAACACTATTAAAGTACTCTTTGTTTATAGTGTGAAAGCTTGACAGTAGATGATGTTTTTTCATAAGCTCTTTTGAAGGATAGCCTGGGTGGTTTGTGATAAATAATAAATGAAGGTTTGCATCAGGACTTTTATTTTTTATAGCTTTCCAAGCTGCTGAACTTCTTAAAATATCTCCTATTCCGGCGCTATGGGACTTTAAAAGTAGAATGTTTTTAAACTTTTCTATCATTGTATTTTTTATCTATTTCTCCGATGTATATCTCTGTTGGTCTTATAAGTTTGTTGTCTGTTATATATTCCTTCCAATGGGCAAGCCATCCGCTTACTCTTGCTAATGCAAACAATGAAGTGTACATATCTTCGTCAAATCCGAGATATTTATATACTAAGCCTGAATAAAAATCTACGTTTGGATACACATCTTTATGTGATAGTTTTTCTAAAACATACTTTTCAACTTCTTGGGCGATGGAGTAAAGATTTCTTAGCTCTTCATCTTTGATTTCTAAATTTTCTAATATTTTTTTAAGAAGTTTTGCTCTTGGGTCGTAGGTTTTGTAAATTCTGTGCCCAAAGCCGGGAATTTTTTTCTTGCTTTCAAGTTTTTTATCTATATATTTTTTGACGTTTTGTAAGCTTTCTATTTCTTTAAACATTTTTATAACGTCTTCATTTGCTCCACCGTGTAATGGTCCTGACAAAGCACCGATAGCAGAAGATATAACAGTAAATGGGTCAGCCAAGGTAGAGCCAACAACAATTGCTGCAAAAGTGGATGCGTTCATGCTATGCTCTGCATGAAGAATTAAGCATTTTTCAAGTATTTCAACCTTTTCCTTAGTTGGTTTTTGTCCAAAATACATGTATAGAAAATTTTCTACATAATCAAAATCCGGATTTGGTTCTAATGGATTATCGCCGTTTCTAATTCTATTCCAATTTGCTATTATCAAAGGGATCTTTGCTAAAAGCTTTACGATGGATAGATATTGATAATCTTCATTTAAGACATTTTCTTTTTTATAAAACATTCCGAGACAAGATACGACAGATTGCAAGACTTCTATCGGATGCGCCTTTTCTGGAAAGTTTTTCATCACATCAATAATCCGAAATTTTAATCTGCTGTGGAGTTTAATATCTTTTTTGAAATTTTCGTACTCGGCTTTAGATGGTAAATCTCCAAAAATTAAAAGATAGGCAGTTTCTAAATAGTTTGATTTTTCGAATAATTCTTCTACATCATATCCTCTGTATATAAGCTTTCCATTTTTTCCATCAAGCAAGCAAATTTTTGTATAAGCTACAGGTACATCTGCCAATCCGGGTATTATATCCATAGCTAAGCCTTACGATAAGAAATCTTTTAAATGCTTTTTTAAAGCGACAGCCTTCAACTTTTTTAATGCTCTTTGTTCTAACTGTCTGACCCTTTCTCTTGATATTCCAAGCTTTTCTCCTACTTCTTCCAAAGTCCTTGACTCTTCTCCGTTTAATCCGTACCTCATTTTTATGATTTCTTTTTCCCTTTCATCTAAAACATCTAACATGCTTTCCAGCTCTTCATGGATCGTTTCTTCTATCAACTCTTTCTCG
>NZ_ABZS01000066.1 GCF_000173615.1 Sulfurihydrogenibium yellowstonense SS-5
AGCTTTTTCCGGTTTATTATCTTCTAAATAAATTCTTATCTTTTTCATAGAATCTGTCATCTTTTTCATGTAATCTTCAAACTCTAAATTACTTCTGCCAACAGGGTCTTCTAAATTTACTAAACTGAAAGATGGATAATTATACATAATTTTGGTTGTAATCTGTTGCTTTTGATGACATTGAGCACAAGATTTTCCGACGATATCAGCATTTAGTTTTACCTTATCAAAATTTTTCTCTTTAACAGCATTCACAAGCTGGTCTATCTCAGATTTCTTCAAGACTTTATCATACTCTGGAACAAGCTTTCCGATGTTAAGATAATTTTCTCTCAAAATATTTGCCCATTTTAAAGCATTATTCCAATCATTTTCTTGAATGTTTACAAACATGCCTGTAAAAGCTGTAGACATTGCATACATAGAGTTTAAAAATTCAAACTTGTTAGAATTAGGTGGATAGTATTTACTTAGTGTTTGAGGTGGTTTTTCTAACTTTATTTCTTGAGCAAAAGCCACTGATGCTAAAACTAAGGTTGAAATGATTACCTTTTTCATAGCAGGCCCCCTTTTAAAAGTTTTTTAGCCTTATGTTATAATGATAATTGTAGTTAGCAAAAATTTCAAATAAATGACAAAATTCATATTTTAGCAATTTGTAGAATAAGATAATTATATTGTTTTTTAAACAATTAGGAGGATATCATGTCAGAAATAAAGCCAGAAATTTTAGAAAAAATGATAAATTTTGCAAAAAACTTTGCTGAAAAATCAGGTACTGTGCCAAATCCTAATGAAGAAGTAAGAATGGCTGTAATTCAAGGATTGGCAGCTCATGTCCAGGAGCTTGGAAAGCCACTTTGCCCTTGTAATTTTTATCCAAATAAAGAAGAGGAAGTTAAAAAAAGAAGATGGATTTGTGCTTGTGATGAGATGCAAATATTTAAATACTGCCATTGCCTTTTATTTACAACGCAGGAAGGACTTCCTATAACAGAATACTTGCCAGAATGGCATGAAGGCAGACAGATTTACGGTCTTGTAAAAGACCCAACTCCGGATAAAGGAAGAGCTTTATCTAAGGTAGAGAATATCATTGAAAATCTAAAAGAATATGTCAAAGAGCATGGATTAGACATTCCGGAGGAAGAAATTGTAAAGTTTGCCCAAGAAACGGCGAAAAAGAAGTAAATAGAATAAATTTTTGGAAAAATTAAAAATGGTTTGCAAGATAGAAGAAAAAATCAATGAAAAAGGAAATTTAGACAAAAAAAATTTAGAATTAATTTATGAGATTGTACGTAGACAATTGAAGTTTATGATCAAATATAACATTCTGATGATACCTAAAAACTTCTCCATTTTATTTAGAATTTTCTGTAATATTGTTGAAAACAATAGAAATGTATCTGAAAGAGAAATATTAGCTATGTATAAAGCTGATTTAAACGATTTAGAGATGGGTCGGTTGGATGAAAAACTTTTAGAATTTGAAGCAAGAAAAGATATTGCAGACAAATTGGAATTAATAGCTGAAGAAATAGATGAAAAAATTCTTCAAATTCTTGAGGTAATGAACTTACATCAAGAAAACATAGCAAAACATGAGAATATTATAAAAGAAAATGAAGATTCAAAATTTTTAACTATTTTAGAGCATTTAAAAATACTAAAACGGCAAAATGATATCTTAATGTCTAAACTTGAAGAATATCATAAAGAGATAATAAGATTAAATGTAGAGCTTAAAGTTGTAAAACAGGAAGCAACTTTGGATTTTCTTACAGGTCTTACAAATAGAAGAAGTTTTGATAGAGCTTTAAATGATTTAATTAAAGATTTTAACGAGAAAAAAATTCCTTTTACACTTATTTTATTGGACTTAGATAATTTTAAACAAATTAATGATAAATTTGGACATCCGGCAGGAGATTTAGTTTTAAAAGAAGTTTCAAATTTACTACGTACTTATTTAAGAGCAAATACAATAATAGGAAGGCTCGGTGGGGAAGAATTTGGAATTATATTGCCAAATGTCACTTTAGAAAATGGTAAAAATGTAGCTGAAATAATAAGAAATGTAATTGAAAATCATGAGATTAAGTATGATGGGAACGTTATAAGAATCTCTGCAAGTTTAGGAGTTGCTCAAGTTAAAGAAGGTGATACAATTGATACTATTTATAGAAGAGTTGATGAGGCACTATATCAAGCAAAGAGAGATGGAAAAAATAAGGTAGTTGTTGCTGAGTAAGTTTATTAGTATTTTTATTTTACTTATTACTCACACTAAAACTTGCACCATTTTTAATAAGCTCTCTTCCTAATCTTCTTGCCATTTCTTCATCTTTACCCGGCTCTCTTCCTGCCCTTGTTAAATAACCACCTGCCATAAGACAGTTAGCAACCTCAAAAGCAACATCATGATAATCTTTTAAATTCAGCTCTCTACCACCACACAACCTAATCTCAGATTTTGGATTAAACAACCTAAACAAAGCAATAATTTTTAAGCATTTTAAAGGTGTTAGACCATGCTTATCTCCAAGAGGTGTTCCGGGAATTGGGATTAAAAAGTTTAATGGTATTGAATCTACTTTTAAATCTCTATAAGTCATTGCTAAATCTACGATGTCTTCGTCAGACTCTCCCATGCCAAAAATTCCACCGGTACATGTAGATAAACCAACCTTTTGAATCTTTTTAATCGTTTCATACCTTTCCTTCCAGGTATGAGTAGAGACAATCTTCGGAAAATATATTTCAGATGTTTCTAAATTATGATTTATCCTATCTACTCCGGCGTCTTTTAACTTAGCTAAATCTTCTTCGTCAATCGTTCCAAGCGAACAACAAACCTTTATTGGATAACTTTCTTTAATCTCCTTTACAGCATCTGCTATTTTATCCACTTCTTCCTTGGAAGCCCTCCTTCCACTAACAACTATACAATATCTATTAGCATTTATAGCAACAGCTTTTTCTGCACCTGCAAGCATTTCATCTTTATTAACTAATCCATAAGCATTGATAGGCGTTTTATAATGTGAGGATTGGGCACAAAATGAGCAATCTTCTGTGCAAGCTCCATTTTTAGCATTTATCAGACTACAAAACTCCATCTGGTTTTTAAAAAAATACTCTCTAACTTTTGAAGCTTCTTCAACAAGCTCCATTACTAACTCATCAGGAATAGATAGAATCTGAAGTCCTTCTTCTTTTATAAGTTTTTCTCCGGATATTACTCTCTCTGCAAGATTATTCAAAATTTCCATTATTCCCTCTCGTTAACCTAATTTTACAGAAAAGTTTACATTAAAAAATATGACTTTTCAAGTTAATGTATAAATCATGTGAGACTGCTTGCAAAATCCACATCGTCATTCTTAGCAAAGCGAAGAATCTCATATTTTTATTGAATTTCTCGCCCGACTTATCAGAAACTTAAAATCAACCTATGTTTGTACTACTTTCTACCTTTTTCTTGAAGTTTATAAACTAAGTAAAAAATAGCTACCAACACAATTGGATAAACAAAAAATAATACAGGCACTTTCTCAATGATTTTTAAAAAGTAGTAGTTTAATACCATATAGCCAATAGACAGGCTAACAGCAAAAGTTAAAAGTGTTTCTTTTGAACGATAAGTATTTATTCCTGATAAAAAACCAATAAATCCTAAAAACATAAAAGGTATTGCAAAATAAAATCTGTCAGCCAAAATTGATAAAGCTTTACTATCTTCTTCAACCGCAAGCCTTAATAAATCTTTTGTTTTAAAATCTTGCATAGAAATCTCTTTTATATAAGAAACATCTAAGCTAAATGTATATTTTTCGTATTTTATCGTGTCAAAAGATTTTCCGGATGGTAGCTGTATATAACCATCTTTTAAAATTAAGTTATTTGATATAAACATACCTTCTTTGGCTGTAATAAGATAGCCGCTAGAAGCGTTATAAATCAAGATATTATAAAAAGTGTTTTTTTCCTTCTTTTCAACGTATACAGAGACATTGTCGTTTATCTTAGAAAAGTTTTTTGGAGAAACATTTTCTAAAATGTAGCTTTTGACTTTATACGTTAAAAATTTATATCTTTCTCTGTTTGCCGATGGAACTATAACCGTAGAGAAGACAAACGCAATGATTACAAAAATAACGGTCATGATAAAAACAGGTTTTAAGAGCTGTTTTTTTGATATGCCGGCAGAGTATACAGCGTAGATTTCATTTTTATCTCTTAAAGATATCCCAACAAGTAGCCAACTTATAAAAAAAGCAAAAAGAAGTTGATATTTTATAAAAGATATGTCTATCAAAAACAGCAGCTTTGAAAAGTCTATTATATTCATACTGTAGGCAAAAGATGGAAGATGTAAAAGCTGAGAAGATGTTATGATCAGTGAAAATAGTCCGATAAGTAGCAGAAAGTTTTTAAAAAATAACTTTATCAGATACTTATCAAGTATTTTCATCTATAAGCTAAACCATCCTTCCGGCGGCGTTATTTGCATTTTGTTTTCTTCTACGTTTACATCTTTCACAAATTCATTAATAAACGGTAAGTGTCTTGTTTTTTCATCTGTGCATTTTATTATCAAATACGCTTGGGATAATCTATCATCTATTTTTTCAACCTTTCCAATTAGTTTGTCATTATAATAAACATTCATTCCAATTAATTGAAATTCATAAAACTCATCTTCTCCAAGTTTTGGTAGTAATTCTTCTGGTACGTAAATTAGCTTATGACTAATTTCTTTTGCTTTTTCCGGTGTGTCGTAGTTTTTGAATTTTATCAAACCTTTTTTTCTGTCTATGGTTTCTATGTTCAAAGGTTGCAGCTCATTTTCTTCATCTTTAATGTATATCTCTTCTGGTAGATAAAAATTTTTAACAAAAATCTCAAATTTTAAATTGCCTTTTACGCCATGGGTTCCGTGAATCTTTCCAATGGCTATAAGGTCTTTTTTCATCTGCCTACCTCGCACATTTTGGTAAATCTTTTAAAATGTTTATGGCTGTATTTTTAATATTTTCATCTTCGTAATTTTGTAAAGGTGTAAGCAGGCAAGATGCTTCTTTTCTTTTTTCAGCTTTTAATAAGATTTTTGCAGCTTCGATTCTTGATTTTGCTGTAATATCCTTGCTTGAAGGATATAGATATATTCCGTTTAAAAAGTAGTTCAACGCTTTGTTAGGGTTTTCTTTATTATAAATCATGCCAAGGAGGTAATAGCTTACTGCCGCGTCGTTGTAGTTTGATGATTTTGTTCCATTTTCCAAATAACTTACAGCATCTTTTTTATCGTTCATAAGATAATATGTTTTTCCAATATAAAAGCTAATTTCATTAACCTTTTCCGGGTGTTTTTCTAAAAGTTCTTTAAAGTACGTTAATGCTTTATCATAATCCCCTTTTTGAAGTAGGATTTTTGCAAGCTTAAATTTAACGTCATCATTTTCTTTAAGCTCTTCATAGATTTTTATGCTATTGTCTAAATCGTTTTGTTTTTCATAGATTTCTGCTAAAAGTAATTTACTTAAAAGCTTATATTCTTCGTTGTTTGTATTTAAGTAATCTATTAAAACTTGTTTTGCTTTGTCAAGTTGGTTTAGTTTATAGTAGCTTTCTGCAAGCTTGTAAGTAGCAAGGGCTGATTCTTTGCTATTGACGGCAGCTACTTCTTGGTAAATTTTAATAGCATTTTCTATTTTTCCTTTGTTTTGATAAATCTCTGCAAGCTGGATTTTTAGAATATTTGCTAAAGGATACTTTGGATATTTAGTCAAAAAGCTTTTAATCATACTTTCCACATCTTCAGAAGAACCTTTAGATTCAAGAATGATTAAATTGTAGGCAGCATCGATACTATCTTTAGTGCCTGAGTATTTGGTTATAAAATCTTTGTATATATTTACTGCTAAGTCTCTTTCTCCAAGGTTGTAGTAGCTATCTGCAAGTCTAAGAAGTGCTTTCCTTGTGTATATATCATCATCATTTTTATATTTTTCTAAAAATTTGCTAAACTCCTGGGATGCTCTTACAAAATCTCCTGAAGAGAAAAATGTGTAAGCATAAAGATAGTATGCTTTTTTTGCAATTAAATCATCACCATTTAGTAGCTCTCTTAACACTTCTCTTGCTTTTTCAAGGTCGTTTTCTTTGATGTAAACATAAACTAATAAAAACTTTGATTTCCTATCGTTTCTATTTTGAATTATGTTTTTAACAGCCTCTAAATCTCCTGCGTTGAAGGCTGATACTGCTTTCATGTATGGGTCTTTAAAGGCTTTAAAGGCGTTTTGATAGTCTCCATTTAAGTAAAAGTACCAACCAAGTAAATCATATGCATAGGTTTTGTCAAACTCTTTTAGCTGTGAAGCTGTATTGACAAAATTTTCATCATCTTTATTCATCAAATAGATTTCTGCTAAATACATCAAAGCTTTCTTTTTAATCTCTGAATCTTTTGATTCTAAAGCTTTGTTTAGAAATCTTTCTGCTTTTACAAAATCTTTAACTGCGTAAGCGGTTATTCCCGCATAATAAAATACTTCCGGGTCGTTTGTCTCTGTTGTTAGATCAGAAAATAGTTTTAATGCATAATCGTAATTTTTAAGATTATATAAAGATGTTGCAATGGCAAGCTTTAAGTATGTTTTATTTTTGTCTGTAAGCTTTATGGCATTTTGGAAGTATATAAATGCATCTAAATAATTTCCTTTTTTAAACCTTTCATTTGCAAGTTTTATGTAAAGATAATGTGCTAAAAGCTCATCTCTTGATTGTAAAACGCCGGCGTAGTCATCAATGTTGTTTGAATCTATTAAAGCTTTACCGTATAAAGCAAGATTATAAACATATCCATTTGTGTTTTCTTTGAGAGTAAGGTTGAATTTTCCCGAAGCATTTTGATAAACACCTGTATAATAATAAGAAAATCCATCCATTAAGATAGAATCATACATTAGTTGTTTATTTTTACCTGTGTATTTTATCTTTAAAGCCTTTAGAAAGTTTCCTACCGAAAAATTATAATACTTTTGAATGTATTGACAGTACTCTATGCTTCCAACATCTAAGTTATCACAATTTATATTGTTAAAATCAGCTTTACCGCCTGATAGTAGATTTATCACTTGATTATAAAAACTAACATCTATATCTTTGTCTAATTGTGATAATAAAGATTTGGCTTTTTCTTGATCGCCAAGTATTATATTAACAATAGCTGAAGATAAGCATGCCTCTTTTGTTTTTAATATTTCACAGCTTTTTGATAGATTACTTTCTGCCCCCGGGTATTTTCCAAGATTGTATTTAACTACCCCAAGCAGATAATAAGCATAAAAAAGGTTTTTATGGTCTTTATATTTTTCTATAAATTTTTCAAGATTGCTTTCAGCAAATAGTAAATCTCCTTTATTGTAGTAATCTATTGCATCAGATAATAGTGCATTTGATGGAGGGATTCCTAAGTAAGCTGTAGGTTTTTCTATGGTAAGGACTGGAAGTTTTACATCTGTCGGTTTTTTTGGTTTTATGTATTGTGTAATATTTAATTCTTCGTTTAAAGTTTTTAATTCAAGAGTGTTAGGTGGCTCTAAATAGGGTTTTTCTTCAGTAATTTTTGTCGTTATTTCTAACGGAAAAACCACCTCCGGGACTTTTACTTCTGCATAAGAACAAAAGAAAAGAGTTAAGACTAATACTAAAATAATATTTAGTTTTATCAAGCTTTCTTTGTCATTCTGAGGAAAAAGCTCTAAGGATTTACTATTTAATGCTTTTTTTAGAGGCAAAAAAGAAAATTCTTTGCCGGCTTTAGAATGACAGAATATGGAAAAATAAAAAGGAATTCTAACCTTCATTTAAAACCTCTAAAGCTTTTTGTATATCTAATTTTATCTGATTTTTAAGCTCATCTACAGAGTTAAATTTTTTCTCTTCTCTCAAATATTTTTTAAAAATCAATTTTACATAATCGTTTGTTTTTGGATGTATTTTTAAATCTTCAATAATATGTGCCTCCATGAATGTTTTTGTTCCATCAACTGTTGGTCTGTTTCCATAGTTTATAACCGCTTTTTGACACAAATTTTCATAGCATATAAATCCGGCATAGACACCTTTTTTAAGACAAAGGTCATCGTCTGGCTTAAGGTTTATCGTTGGAAATCCAAGCTCTCTACCTTT
>NZ_ABZS01000065.1 GCF_000173615.1 Sulfurihydrogenibium yellowstonense SS-5
AAGTTTTATACAGTTTGGTTGACCAGGTTTTATGATAGACCAGCTTAGAGAATTTAAAAGAGATTACTATTGTGGAGATTTAAACGAATCAAATATAGGTGATGAAGTTAGACTTCTTGGTTGGGTTGACACTGTTAGAGACCATGGCGGAGTTATTTTTATAAATCTCAGGGACAGAGAGGGTATAGTTCAAGTAGTTTTTGACCCATCAAAAATTGGAGAAGAGTTATACAATAAAGCGAAAAAACTTAAATCAGAATACGTTATAGGTGTGAGAGGTAGAGTTAACAGAAGACCAGCAGGTACTGAAAATCCAAAAATGAGAACAGGAAATATTGAAGTAGCAGGAGAAGAGCTTTTAATCTTAAACACATCCAAGGCTTTACCTTTCCCAATAGAAGATAACATAAAAGTTAGCGAAGAAGTTAGATTAAAATACAGATATTTAGACTTAAGAAGACCATCTATGCAAAGAAACATAATATTAAGACACGAAGTATATCAAGCTGTAAGAGAGTTCTTAGCCGGAAATGGATTTATTGAAGTAGAAACTCCAATGCTTACAAAATCAACACCGGAGGGAGCAAGAGACTTTTTAGTTCCATCAAGATTAGAAAAAGGCAAATTTTATGCACTTCCACAATCACCACAGCTGTTTAAACAGGTCTTGATGGTTGCAGGGCTTGAAAGATACTTCCAAATAGCCAAATGTTTTAGAGATGAAGACCTAAGAGCAGACAGACAGCCAGAATTTACACAAATAGACTTAGAGATGTCTTTTGTAACAGAAGATGATGTGATGACTTTATCAGAATCTTTGATTCAGTATGTATACAAAAAAGTTCTTGGAATTGATATAAAAATTCCTTTTAGAAGAATGAGCTATGAAGAAGCTATAAATAAATATGGAACAGACAAGCCTGACTTAAGATATGGCTTAGAGCTTATAGATATTACAGATTTAGCAAAAGAAGTAGAATTTAAAGTATTTAACGATGTAGCAAAATCCGGCGGACTTGTAAAAGGTATAAACATTAAAGGTGGGTCTAAATTTTCAAGAAAAGAAATTGACGAGCTTACAGAATACGCTAAAAAGTTTGGTGCCAAAGGAATGGCATGGGTTAAACTTGAAAATGGAGAAGCTACTTCTCCAATCCTAAAATTCTTCACAGAAGAGCAAAAACAAAAGTTATTTAGTCTTATGGACGCAAAAGATGGAGACTTGCTAATATTTATTGCAGATAAAAAAGATATTACTCATAAAGTTTTAGGATTTTTAAGAGAGCATATAGCAGAAAAAATGAATCTAATAGACAATAGCAAATTAGAGTTTTTATGGGTGGTTGATTTTCCACTTTTTGAATGGGACGAAGAGGAAAATAGACTTGTTGCAATACACCATCCATTCACAAGCCCAAAAGACGAAGATATAGATAGATTGGACGAAGCTTTAAATAATCCAGAAATTGCGCTTAGCTTTAAATCAAAAGCTTACGACATGGTTTTAAATGGTGAGGAAATAGGTGGAGGTTCAATAAGAATACATACACCTTATATACAAGAAAAAGTATTCCAGCTTTTAAACATTTCAGAAGAAGAGGCAAAAGAAAAATTTGGGTTTTTAATAGAAGCTTTAAGCTACGGAGCACCACCACACGGCGGATTAGCTTTTGGTCTTGATAGAATTTTAGCACTTATGACAGGTAGCGAAAGCATAAGAGACGTAATCGCTTTCCCTAAGACACAAAAAGGAATATGCCCGCTAACAGGAGCACCGGATTATGTTTCAGAAAAACAGCTTAAAGAAGTAGGAATAAAAGTGGAGGCAGATGAAGAATGATAAGAAAGGCTTTTTTGACAATTTTATTAATTTTCGGATTTTCTTTTGCATACCAAGATTTAAATGCAAAGCAGTTTTATGAAATGATGCAAAAAGAGAAAGATGTGATAATTCTCGACGTCAGAACACCACAAGAGTACCAAGAAGGACATATAAGTAATGCAATCAACATTCCTGTCCAAATTTTAGGACAGCAATTAGATAAGCTTAACAACTTCAAAGATAAAAAAATCCTTGTATACTGTAGGTCTGGGAATAGAAGTGCGATCGCAAGCCAGATATTAGATAGAGCCGGATTTAAAAACGTATACAATCTAAAAGGTGGATTATTTGAGTGGAAAGCATCAGAATTACCATTGGTTAAGTAAATTTAAGCTAATATTTAACACGCTTTTTCCAAGGGAATGTGTTTTATGTGGCGACCCTTTTATATTTACAAACCAAAACATTGTTTGTGATGATTGTTTATCAAAATTTGAAAAAACCGAAAGCTTTTTTTGTAGAAGCTGCGGAAAGTCTGGAGAAAACACCTATCCAATATGTGAAGAATGTAAATATGATAGAAAATATTCTTACATAGAAGCTTTTACAGATTATTATGAATTTGGAGAGATTCTTAGAGAGTATAAGTTTGGTAAGTACAAAAATTTAGCTTACGATATAGCAAAAATCATTAAAGAAGACTTTCAAAAGTTCGTCAGACAAAACCAAGTACAAAATATTTTATACATTCCTATATCAAACAAAAAATTAAAAGAAAGAGGATTTAATCATTTAAAGGAGATTTTGACTTACATATTTCCAAAATATCTCGTAAAAGATTATTTGATAAAAGTCAAAGAGACAAAACTGCAGGTTGAGTTAAACAAGACAGAAAGGTTTGAAAATCTAAAAGATAGCTTTAAATTAACAGTTGACAAAATAGATGGCAATACGCTTGTTTTTGATGATATTTTAACAACAGGTGCAACATTATTAGAAGCTTACAAAACAATCAAAAATAAAGTTAATGGAAATCTGTACGCTTATGTAATCACAAAGGTTTGAAATGGTTTACATAGAAAACAAACTAAAAGAAAGAGATGTAAATCAAAGCAAAAACCGGCTAATAATTGCAATAGGATTAAATACTTTAATCGTTATAATTCAAGTTATTTTTGGCTTGTATTCAAACTCAATATCCTTAATCACTGATGCAATTCACAACTTTCAAGATGTTATTTCTCTAATTGTCAGCTTGATTGCCATTTTAGCTTTATCAAAAAAGCCAACCTTAGAAATGACTTTTGGCTTTTTAAAAGCTGAATCTATGGCCGGCTTTGTAAACAGTTTAATTTTAATGATAACATTAATTTTTATTATTTATGAAGCTACGCTTAGATTGATTCATCCGGAAGAAGTTAAAGGTTTATTTGTCATAATCTTTGGATTTATAGCTTTTATAGTAAATCTAATATCAGCATTAATTTTAAAACATCATCATCACCATGAAGAAGATGACCACCATCATCATGAGGATATAAACATTGCAGCTGCTTATATTCATCTTTTGAGTGATGCATTGTTATCCTTGTCTGTCGTGATTGGCGGAATTTTTATCTATCTTTTTCAAATAAGCATCATCGACTCAATCTTATCATTAATTTTCAGTGTTTACATCTTTAAAGAAACTTTTCCTATTTTGAAAAAAAGCTATAAGGTTTTAATGGAAGCAGCCCCATCTAATATAAATCTGTATGAATTGATAGATGAAATGAAAAATAGATTTGATGAAATTGTAGAAATTCACGATATTCATGTATGGTCTTTATCTTCCAAGGATATTTATTTTACCGGACATATAGTTGTCAAAGACATGGATAGATCAATGGAAGTTCTTGAAAAATTAGAAAAATTCTTAAAAAAAAAAGGTATAACCCACTCTACAATCCAAATAGAAAGTGTAGATAAGATATGTGAAATATTTCATTAAGAAAAGGGCGATAAATCGCCCTGTTTAAGATTATATTAAGTAGTTGAGCCCTCTTCGTCTAAGTATAATTCTCTGAAAACTTCATCAGTGATTTGAACGTTTTCACCTTTAAAGCCTGGTAATGCTTCCATTCTTACCCATGCAGACCTATACCATATATCTGTTGGAACTTTATTGACCGGTGCCACTTCCTGAGCTTTTGTCTCAGCATGATAGTCCCAGTTCATGTATGCGTTAAAGTCTTGAACTATGTCTGTAATAACCATTCCATAGTCGTTTATTAAAGCTTTTTGGAATTGATGCCATCTTGTAATAGAAGAGTCTCTTAATGTTAATCCAAAGTATCCAACACTACCTTCTTGTCTTAATGCTGCAATACCTCTTGCAATAAATGCTTTAAAGGCTTTTAATGTTTCCGGTGGGTCTGTGATAAATACATCAAAAGATTTCAACCATTCTTCCGGGAATGGATTTCTTAAATCAAATCTTATAGCTTCTGCATTGTCTATGCCAAGTTCTTTAAAGATCCTGTTATCAAAATCTATAGACCTTTCATCTATATCTAAGATTAAAACTCTTCTTGGAAGTCTTGTTAAAGCTACAGCTAAACCTGTTAAATCATCCTCAGCACCCATAACAAGAATATCTCTATCTCTTAAATCTTCTCTTGAATCTAAGAATAAAACTCTTGATACAGTAGTTTCCGGTGTAACGCTGCCTTGGTCATACTCTTGAATTGCTTTCGGTCTATCCTTTGTAACTTGTAAAAATGTATGATACCAATCTAAATTTGCATAGAATGGTATACCTCTACCTTCGCAAGCTTTACAAGAATAATCAACTGCCGGTGGTATTTTTAGCTCTTTTACGAGGTTAAAACCTTTTTCTGTTAATAAGATCTCATCGTTTTCTATTTTTGCGATGCCTTCGGTTACAAGCTGTCTTACTATTTCCGCTGTCGCCGGAACCGGTTGGTCAGCTAAGTCTACAACCTTCCAAAAATCTGATATTGTTAAAAGGCCAGCCAACACCCTTTCTACGCTTCTTCCGTAAAGTTTAATATTCGTTTTTTCTGATGCTCTTTTTGCGATTAAGTCTAAAACCTCTCTTGCCAATTTCTCACCTCTCAATTATTTAATTAAATCTGATACAAATTTTGGTATTGAAAACAAAGAAGTATATATTTTATCACAAAAATATTTTGTTTTCAAATCCTTAATCTTATCAAACTCACTTTCCTCATACTTTAAAATATCAACGTCATCGGACGCCAATGTAAAGCTCCACATTCCAGCTGGATATGTTGGAATAAATGCTAAATAGGTTCCAAAGTATTTAAATACTTGCTTAATCTCATTTACAGCTGTCTTAAAATAAAGCTCTTGTAAAAATGGAGATTCAGTTTGTGCTGCCATTATTCCGTTTTCTCTAAGTGCATTTTTAACTTTAGTATAAAACTCTCTTTTAAATAAAGCTTCTGCAGGACCTACCGGGTCAGATAGGTCAAGCAATATAACATCATAATAACTTTTTCTTTCATCTAAAAACTTATTTCCATCTTCTACAAAAACTTGGACTTTTGGATTGTTTAGTTCACATGAAATTGTAGGAAGATACTCTTTTGAAATTTTTATAACTTCTTCATCAATTTCACATAGATGAGCTTCTTTTACAGATGGATGCTTTAAAACTTCTCTGATTGTTCCACCATCACCACCACCAATAACAAGAACTCTTTCTGGGTTTGGATGTTTTATCAAGGCAGGATGTGCAAGCATCTCATGATATATAAACTCATCTCTTTCTGTTGTTTGAACTGCACCATCTAAAACAAGCATTTTGCCATACTCATAAGTATCTAAGATCAAGATTTCCTGATACTTTGATTTTACTGTTTTAGCTTCTTTAACTTTTACGGTTAACCCTGTGTTTGGTGTTTGATACTCAGTAAACCAGATCAATTTTTACCTCCAAAGATTATTTGAAATAATTATATAATAAACGTCGGGTGAGAAATTCAACAAAAACATGAGATTCTTCGCTTCGCTCAGAATGACAAATAAGGTAATTGTTAACATGCTTTTGCTTTCTCTGTCATCCTGAGGCCGTAAGGCCGAAGGATCTCATTTTTAAATTTTATAAAAACCGCTAATTTCTCACTCAAGATACTATTAGAAATAATTATATAATAAGTGAGATAGTGAGTAGATGAAAAAGTGAGAGACCGAGAAAATAAGCAGCAGTTTAACGTCTCAATTCTGACTTTAAAGTGCAAATTACGGAGATACTATAATACAAGAAGATTTTGTAAAATATTTAGTTGTAAGTTTAGTTAAATCTTGGAGTTTTACTTTTTTAATTAAATTTGGATAGTTTTTATCCATTTGATAACCAAGCCCTACAGTTTCAAACCATCCTAAATAATATGCTTGTTTTGACCTTGTTTGATGGTCCATCATAAACGTTCCAAGAATTTTTTCCTTGGATATTTTTATCTCTTCTTCCTTTATTCCTTCTTTCAAACTTTTAACAACCTCTCTCATACCTTTTTCTGCGTCTTCTCTTTTTTTAGGGTCTGTGCCGATATATAAAACAACTGTACCAATGTTTAATCTTGCCGGAAAGTAAGAACCTGTTGCGTATGCAAGCCCTCTTTTTTCTCTTAGCTCTTGAAACATACGAGAAGTAAATCCGCTTCCAAGAATCCCATTTAATACTCTAAACGGAATATAATCTTTATCTAAAAGAGTTGGAGCGTTATATGCAATTAAAATAGTTGATTGTTGACCTTCTCTGTGAACTGTAACACATGGGTTATCTTCGATAATCTTATCAACTTTTGGAAAGCTAAAATAATCTTTTTTTGGTAGCTTTGAGAAATTATATAACTGATTTTCAAATTCTTTAAATGAAGCATCCCCAACTATTGATATAACTATCCTATTACTGTTTAAAAGCTCATTCCATCTTTTTTTCACATCTTCCAATGTTATCTTATTCAACGATTCTTCTGTTCCAAGTGGGCTATATTGGTAATTTGTATCTTTGTATATCACTTTTCTTAACTCATCAAAGGCGATGGAAAATCCTTCTTCTTTTTTTGCCTTTATTTGTGCGATTATATTGCCTTTTTCTTGAACAAATTTATCTTCCGGAAATAATGGGTTTTCTAAGATATCCATTAAAATTTCTACAGCCTTAGGGAAATTATCTACAGTGGTGGCAAATTCAATGTTTGAAAAATCTTCCCCGGATGAAGAGGATATATACCCACCGCTGTCTTCAAAAAATTTGTTTATATCATAATCCGAATATTTATTTGAACCTTTTAATAACATTTTTAATGTCAAATTTGTGAGACCGGCTTTTTCTGTTCCATCTTCAAAGCTTCCACCTCTAATAAATATACTACCGGCTATTATTCCTTTCCCATGGGTTTGTTTGTATATTAAAGTCAAGTTATTTGGATATATTACTTTAAGCACTCTTTCTCCTCCAAACGACAATTGGGATAATAAAAAAAACAATAAGAATATAATTATTAATCTTTTCATAACTTAACTCCTAAATCCTTAAATTAGTATATCATATTTGGCACTCATATACGTTGGTTGAGAAATCGAAAACGCGGAAAAATTCATCAGTTGCCAAACAATGCCAACCCATCAAAATATTACTTTCTAACTTTTAGCTATAACCAAGAATCTTTTAATCTTTTGGATTTCTCGCATCAAAGCATTATTTACTTATTTATCCAATTAAGCAACTTCCATTTTTTGATTTATAAAAAATATAAAAAATATATAGACATATGAAATTATAGAAATTATATTTAGATTAAAACTTAACAATTGGAGGTTGGTGTCATGAAAAAAGTTTTATTGATTTTAGTTTTGCCTTTATTGATGTTAAAGCTCTCTTTTGGTGGTGAGGTTAATTTTGAAAAAGGTTATTATTACGTTGTGATTAAAAAAGGTAATTTTGACAAAGTGAACGCAGTACTTCAGCAAGAAATCCAAAATCATAAATGGGGTATCATTCATACAATGAATGTAGATAAAACAATAAAATCTAATACTCCACATAAAACTTATCTGTTATGTCGAGCTGATTATCTAACTGAGGGTATAAAGTTTAACAAAGATGTAATCAGTGTATTAATTCCCTGTAGAATATCTATCTATCAAAATAAAAATGATGTAAAAATTTTAGTTGAGGACGTAGAAGCTGCATCAACTCACTTTGGAATTGAAGATAAAAAATTTAAAGCATTTTTAAGACAAGTTACTGATGAAATGAAGAGCATTCTTCAAAAAACTTCTGACCACTTTGAAAAGAAATCTTTAACTCCGCAAATGTAAAGAATTATGAGACAGGTTCACATTCCCACTTATAACCTACTCCTCTTATTGTTTTAATGCA
>NZ_ABZS01000064.1 GCF_000173615.1 Sulfurihydrogenibium yellowstonense SS-5
GTAAAGAAGAAGAAGATAGACAGCTTTATAAAACCAATCTTATTTTTACCAGAATTTACAACTGTCTTAGATGCAATGAAAAAATTTAACGAAACAAAGCAGAATATAGCCATCGTAGTAGATGAGCATGGTACAACTGTTGGACTTATTACATACAAAGATTTGATTGAGACAATCGTAGGAGATATACCAGAGGAGTATGAACCAGAAGAAGCAACAATAAAACAAATTTCAGATAATGTATGGATTGTCTCCGGTAAGGAAGATGTTGCTTTCTTAACAGATGAGCTTGGAATTGTATTGCCAGAAGATTATGACTATGACACCATAGCAGGTTTTATTCTTGACTATTTAAAAAGATTTCCGGAGGAAAATGAAGAGTTCATCGTTCAAGATTACAAATTTAAAGTTATTGAAATGAGTTCAAACAGAATAGAAAAGGTAATGATAGAGAGATTAGAAACTCCAAACTCTAACGGGGAAGAAAATGATTAGTTCTGTAGTATTGATAGTCTTATTTATATTTTTTGAGGCTCTTTTTTCCGGTTCAGAGATTGCGTTATTTTCAGTAAACAAAAGCAAATTAAAGTATCAAGCTTCAAAAGGTGATGAGAAAGCAGAAAAAATTTACCAGCTTTTGGCTAAACACTATAATGAATATATCTCTGTTGGATTGATTGGCACGATTTTAAGCATAACTTTTGCAACATCTACATTTGTCGCATTACTTCATGATATTTCCTATTATACGCCTATCATAAAAGGAAAAGAAGAAATATTTGCAGAAGCCATAGTAATTTTGACTCTTCTATTTGGTGAAGTTATTCCAAAGAGTATTTTTCAGCATTACGCAGATGACATTATTTATTATGTAGTTCATTTTTTAGAAGTTTTTAGAAAAATATTTAAGCCATTTTTAATATTTGCTAATTTGATAAACAAAATTGTTTTTATACTTTTTAAGCTAAAACCTGCATCAGAAAAACCTTTATCAAAACAAGAAATTTTAGATTTACTGATTTCTGAAGTTAAAGAAATAGATGAATTAAAGAAAAAAATAATAGCTAATATCTTAATTTTTAGCGAAAGAAGAATATCGGAGATAGTAGTTCCGCTTTCAGATGTTATCGCAGTTTCTGATGATAAAAAGGTTATGGATGTAGTCCCGATATTTAAAGAAACAGGTTATTCAAGAATTCCGATTTATAGAAAAAGAATAGACCAAATAATTGGATTTGTAAGGTCTTATGATTTAATTTTTGCAAAACCAAACGAGCCAATAACAAAGTACATGAAAGGTATTAGATACATTCCGGAGTTTGCAAATCTGCCAAATGTTTTAAAAGGCTTTAAAAACTACAAAGACCATATAGCTGTAGTCGTTGACGAAAGAGGAGCAACCATCGGAATAATCACTTTAAGAGATGTTTTAGAAGAGATAGTAGGAGAAATTAAAGATGAGTTTGTCAAAAAAGATAAAGTAAGACTAAAAAAACAATCTTTAACGGAGCTTATTGTAGATGGACTCATGGAAATCAGAGAGTTGAAAAATTATATAGATATCAATATTCCGGATGGACCATTTGAAACTATCAACGGCGTGATCACCTACATTCTTGGAAGAATGCCAAAGAAGGATGAAGAGATAGTTATAGACCAATATGTTTTCAAAGTTTTGAAAATTGAAAAGAGAAGAGTTTTGGAAGTCTTAATCAAGAAGTTAGAAGAGCGAGAGACGGGACTCGAACCCGCGACCTACTCCTTGGCAAGGAGTCGCTCTACCAACTGAGCTACTCTCGCATAAAATATACTAAATATTATATCACAATTTATTTTTCTTTTCAAGTGCGAGTGGTGGGAGTTGAACCCACACGCCCTTTCGGGCACGGGATCCTAAGTCCCGCGCGTCTGCCAATTCCGCCACACTCGCAAAGTAAATATATATTATATCATAATCAAATTAATTCCAGAGCGTTTCAAAATTCTCGTAAGTTTATTTTCCTGTATCATCCCGAGACTGTAAGCCGAAGGATCTCTTTTTTTTGATTTTTTTAAAGATAAAACAGGAGATTTTTCGCTCGGTTGCAGAATGACGACTAAAAGGTTATTTAATTTTTAGATCATTCTCAGCTCAAAATTCTCTCATTCGCAAACATTAAATCCTTATCACTTCCAACGTATTACTTTCATCCGGGTTTTTCTCAGAAGGACCTTTGATTAATACAAAATAGCCATTTTTCAATAATGTTAGATTTTTGATATACTCTTTCCAATTTTTTGGCATTTGTTCTTCGTATACTGGATAAACACCATATGAAAATTCTAAGTTTTTTTCTACATTTTTATTAAAACAAACAGCAATTATCCATACAGGAAGTTTGAACCTGCTCATTCTTCTGGCTGTGGCTCCACTTGATGTTGGAGTTATAACAAACCCAGGATTTAGGTTTTTTACTAAATTAAAGGCATTTAATGCCATAGTATCTTGGAGTGAGTTTGACTTTGAAAGGTCTTTTAAAAGTACTTCATACATTGGACTTTCATATCTTTCTTTTTCTATGCATTTTGCAATATTTTTTAATGTTAAAACTGCTATATCTGGATATTTACCAACAGCAGTTTCTGCCGATAGCATGAGACAGTCTGTTCCGTCTAATATTGCATTTGCTACGTCCGTTGCTTCTGCTCGCGTTGGTCTAACGCTTTCAATCATAGATTCAAGCATTTGTGTTGCAGTAATTACTGGCTTTCCGGCCAAATTTGCTTTTTTAATGATTCTTTTTTGTGTAATTGCTATACACTCTATCGGTGTTTCTATGCCAAGGTCTCCTCTTGCAACCATTATTCCATCAGCTTCTTGTATAATCTCATCTATATTTTCTACTGCTTTTGGTCTTTCTATCTTTGCAATCAAAAAAGGATAGTAATCTATACTTTTTGCATACTCTCTTGCATCTACAATATCCTGCCTATCTCTAACAAAGGATACACATAAAGCGTCAATCTCAACTTCTTTTGAAAACTCAATGCATTTTTTCTCAAACTCTCCGATGGCTTTTAATGGTAAATCTACGTTTGGCAGGTTTATACCTTTACGAGAAGTAAGCTTCCCATTTGTTAAACTTACAACATAAACTTTATCATCTTTTATATCTTCAACCTTAAACTGTAAAAATCCATCGTTTATATAAATAACATCTCCAACTTTTAAGTACTTAGAAAAATCTTTTAAGTTAACAGAAATGACTCCTTCCTGTGGCTTATCTGAAAGGATTAACCTATCACCAACTTTTATATCAAGAGGCTGCAAGTCTCCAATTCTGATTTTTGGTCCGGGCAGGTCTCCTAAGATAACTATTCTTTTATTTAAAGATTTTGCTGTTTGTCTAAGAAGATTTATGACTTTTTGATGAGATTCAAAAGAGCCGTGAGAAAAGTTAATTCTGGCAATGTTCATGCCGTTTTGAATCATTTTTTTAATAGTCTCTTCATCAGAAGATGCAGGACCAATGGTGCATACAATCTTTGTTTTGATTTCTGGCAGGTTTAGCATGGTTATTTACTCAAATAGTGCATCTACAAACTCTTTTGCATCAAATGGCTGTAAATCGTCTATTCCTTCACCAACGCCGATAAATTTGATTGGTATTTTTAAATCCTTACAGATAGGAATGATTGCTCCGCCTTTTGATGTTCCGTCAAGCTTTGTGATAATAATACCGCTTACATCCGTTGCTTCTTTAAATGTTTTTGCTTGATTTATTGAGTTTTGACCTATCGTTCCATCCAAGACTAATAAGGTCTCTACCGGTTGATTTTCAAAAAATTTAGCAATCGTTTTTTTAATTTTTTGTAGTTCTTTCATCAGATGTTCTTTTGTATGAAGCCTTCCGGCTGTATCAACGATAACAACATCATCGCCTTTAGCTTTAGCACTGTTTATAGCATCAAAAACAACCGCTGAAGGGTCTGCTCCTTGTTGATGTTTTACAATTCTAACTCCTACTCTGTTAGCCCATACTTCAAGCTGGTCTATTGCTGCAGCTCTAAACGTATCTGCCGCAGCTAGAACTACCGATTTACCGTCTTGTTTTAGCATATAAGCTAACTTTCCAACGGTTGTAGTTTTCCCACTTCCATTAATTCCAAGAAATAATAAAACATCCGGCTTTTCACCTAAAAATGTTAGCCTTCCTTCACAATCTTTTAAAATATCGTATATTTTCTCTTTTAATAACTCTTTTAACTGCTCACCTTCGGTGATTTTTCTTTTTTTGCTCTCTTCTCTTAAAAATTGTATTATCTCCTGAGTAGCTTTTACTCCAACGTCTGCTTTAAGTAAAACAACTTCTATATCTTCAAACAATGACTCATCTATCTTTCTTCCAAAGGAAATTTTGCTAAAGCCTTCAGCTAATTGTTTCTTTGTTTTTTCGAGACCTTTTTTGACCTTTTCAAAGAAAGATTTAAACAACGCCTGCACCTCTTAAAGTTAGTTTAATTAATATTTTATCATTGCAAAGAGACTTTTTGTGTCAACGTATAAGTTAAAAAGCATGAAAAAATGTATAATAGATTTCAAAAAAGAATTATTAAGATTCATTGCTGTAGCTCTAAAACGATATTATTATTTTATCTGTCATCCTGAAGAAGTGAAGGATCTCCTCTTTTGATGCCATTTAAAAGGAATAAAGAAAAATAGGAGATTCTTCCCACGGCTGCAGAATGACGATGTTGATTTTTGCAAGCAGTCTCATAATGTGAGACGTCTACATCTTTCAGACGCTTAATTATCAAATTTTTTTCTATCCTGAGGCTGTAAAGCCGAGGACGGTAGATTTCTTATTTATTTACCCATTTTACACAGCCCATGGTTTTTACTTCGTTTGCTGTTTCTGGATCCATCTGGACAGTAACATCAAACTCTCCGCCGTATTCTCTCGTATATAGTATTTTGGTATTCTTCTTGGCTCTTATGTAAGCTATACAATCCTCACCAACAACTCTTACAACGTAAGTTGAACCTTTGAGGTCTCTTTCATTGAATGTTTCTTTCTTAATGTTCATCCCCTCAGCCACAGGCTCGCATGATAAATTATTTATTACAAAAACTTTTCCGTCTTTTGTAATACAACCAATGGCGTTATATTTGACACAACGTTCTGTTTCTATAACTTTTAGTGTTTGTCCTTCCTGAATAAGCTCACACTTTCCGCACGCCTGCGGTCTTGCGACCGTATTATCTAAAAGCTCTCGACAACTTGCTACGCCTTCTATAACTTTTATGCGAAGTTCCTTTACTTTAATGGAGCTTTCTGGCTCTGTTTTTGAACTTTGTTTATTGGTTTCAAAGCTTCCAAGCACATTCTTTACTGTCCCACAGCCAAACAAGAAAGTTGTACCGAATAAAAGAATTGCAATTTTTTTCATCTTGATTATATCCTCCGTATATATTTTAAAAAAAATATTTAAAGCAATATTATTATAACCCAGGTTTTCACCAACAATTAAGCTGAGAAGCGAGATTTAAAACGTGAGACATACTCTTCTGATTCAAAATATAATAAAATAAAAAAGCCCGCAGCTACGCGGGCAAGCTGTAGTAGGATAACAGCAGCAGGAGGTTAAAACTCAAGTTGAAGTCTTGAGAATATTTCATTTACTGATTTCTTTGTATCTCCGTTGTACATAGCCTTTCCAGCGTTGCCAAGAGATGCTACTGCACCGCCAAATTCTAAAGTCATATGTTTTCCTACATTGGCTGCGAGAGTAACTCCAGCTTCTGTACCAAGGCTTTTACCAACGTTATTACCATTACCATCTATCATATCTTTGTTAGACCTAAACGTTCCTATAACGCCTTGTGCTGATAAACCTTCTGTGATAGGAAAGTCAACCTTTGCCTGAACTGTTGTAAGACCATAGCCTTTATTGCCCGGCTCGAGACCAAAGTCATTCACGTCAGATGGTCCGTGTGGGGTAAAGATGTAAGTGTATGCCCAGTATCCGTTGGTTCCCAAAAGACCGTGTACCGTTTGAAAACCCTTTTTGTTGTCTTTTCCAGTAGAATACACACCAAGAAGGCTTAAAGTTGCTGGTCCAAGCTTTGTAGAACCCTCAAGTCTTGCAAGCCATCCACTGTTGCTGGTGCTTGCAATCTTTCCACTGTTTGCAAGAACTGCAGCGTGAAGGTTTACTTGGTCGAGCTTATAGGTTAAAGTAGGACCAACCCATGTTTGGTTTAGGGTAATGAAATCAGAAGGAGTACAACTGTTTGGATAATTAGGACTGTTTGGATCGCATATTTTTCCATAAGTTCCATAGTAATGGATGCCGGCGTTAAGCCCGCCAAGCTTAGAGTTTAAGTCTAAAACTAAGAAGTGCTGGTCTTTATCCTTTACCGCAGTGTTTCTGTAAAATGCTCCTTCTACAAGTCTTACATAAGCAAGCCTGTAGTCAATATCACCTACCTTTCCTGCGTATGCTATTCCACCTATGTTAAGGTCCCAGTCTGCAGAAAAGAGCATTTGGTCTACTTGGTCGTTGGCAGGGAGGATACCAGCCAGCACAGTGCCAGGTCCAGCTGGGAAGTAAAGATAACCATACCTTACACCTCTTGCCTGAAGTCTATTAAATGCGTTTACTGCATAAGCGTCCCTTGGGTCGCTAAATGCTGGTGATGAACCACCCCAACCGCCTCTGTATTCAAGCTGGAAGAAGCCCCCAACGCCTGCCTGGGTTTTTACATCAAAGTTAAGTCTTAATCTTTGTCTGAAGAAATCATACTGGTTGTTAGACTGGATGTTGGAGTTGTTGTACATTACACGGTACTGAATGCCGAAATCAATACCAACGTCCTTATCTTTAAGACTTGTGATCTCCACAGCATACGCTGGAGATAAAATGACTGCACCTAAAAGTGCTGCACTTGCTACTTTTTTCATGTTTAACCTCCTAAAATTTTTATTTATTAAGGGGGCATATGCCCCCTACAGCCTTAGCTTCTAAAATCATTTACCGGCAACAAGGATGTATTCTTTAGAATATCTTCAAGATTTCCTTTAAGCTTTCTTATCGCAACCCTTGAAGCCTTATACCAAGGAATAGTGGTTTTTGGGTCGGTATAGCTGGTAGTAAGGTGATTGAAAGAGCCTTTCCAGTGGTACATTATACTAAATACGGTTCCAGGAGGAGGAGCATCGTTTACATATACCAACGCCACTGCATTACCTTCTAAGTTATAAAGCTCAACTATATCTCCGGTATTAATTCCAAGTCTTCTTGCATCTTCTGGGTTCATTTCTATGTATGGTAAAGGAACAGTTGCAACCTTTTCTGGAAGGTATCTGTCATTGTATCCTGTTTGCCAGATTATTTGGCTTCTTCCCGTAGTAAGCCAGAATGAGTATTTACTATCGTTTCCTCCTTGGAGGTACTTGGTGATCTCTGGTGGATAGAATTTTAATGGGTCTGGCTCCCATGGGTCAGTTCCATACCATTTAAACTTACCATCCGGAGTTCCAAATCTGTGTACGTATCTTCTTTTTGTGCCAACAAGCTCTCCGGTTTTAGGGTCTATGCGAACAGGAGTTTGTATACCTTTCTGACCTACTTTTCTGAGATATTCATATGTAACACCTCTGTAGCATTCTGCTGGTAGAGTTGCTTCATCTGCCTCTGAAACCCTATTGTCTGGGAAATCATTTCCTCCATCTAAGAAAACTTCAGCAGCAGTTTTCCAATCCATTCCAGCACAGTATTTAGCTTCCTCATGGTTTCCTTCAGCCTCATATAATTCCTTCATTCTTGTAGCAATTCTTCCCCATATCCACCAGTCTGGTTTTGCATCTCCTGGAGGTGCCATAAATTGTTCCGCAATTCTGAGTAGTCTACTGTTACAATTTATATAGGTAGTAGGTTTTTCTCCCCAACCCGCAGCAGGAAGTATTACATGTGCATCCCTTGATGTTTCAGTTTTATACATATCAATAACGACCATAAATAAACCATTTGTTTTTTCGAGACCTTCTAGTATTCTTTCAGCTCTCTCTTCTGAGCCAGCTGGTTCTCCAGATAAGCTTGCCTGCTCTGATAGATACTTAGTAAGTGCCATGGTTCTCTCATGGACTCTTTTCTTGTAAGCTTGTGCGTTTGGTGTGGATAGGTATGGGTCTGTTCCAGATATATAATAGACCTTTGCTTTTGGATTATTTTTTACATATTCATCGATGTTTGCAGGCGGTCCGCCATTATATACAGAACCAACAAGTTTCGCTCTGGATTTATCGTGAGGTCTTACATAACCTTCTTGGTGTCCTCCCTGTCTTCCGCATCCTGTACCTGGTTTTCCGTAATTTCCAGTGAGGGCAGCAAGCTGTGCGAT
>NZ_ABZS01000063.1 GCF_000173615.1 Sulfurihydrogenibium yellowstonense SS-5
ATATCGACGGTTTATTTAGAATTTGTGAATACTGATAAAAAGCAACCAAGATAAGAATTAAACCAACAAGACCAAGCAGGTTAAACAAAAATCCTATTACCAAAAAAATGCCACCAATACCACCAAGCATGTTTGGCGTGCTTAAGTTTAATTTCTGTGAATTCATCTTAACCTCCTCTTTTTTTAATTTACTTCATTTTAATGCCAAAGTCTTAAGAAATAGTAAAGCATCATCTTTTGATATTTCTATTGCTTTTATTTCTGGTAATTCAGAAGATTCTGGAGGTTGCTTCTGAATTGAATATTCTATTTGTCTATCTCTTTCTAAACCTAAAAGTGTTAATATTGCTGTTACTAAGCTTGTTCCACCAGAAATGTAAATTGAAATCTCTCTATCTTCGTATTTTTTTATTTCGATATTTATTTTAATTATCTGTTCTTTTATACTTTCTTCGTCATTAAAATCGCATTTGTAAGGGTAAATTTTAATTTTATGATATACTCCGAGACTTTTTAGAATCTCATGTAGATAATCGAAGCCATTTTTTCCTTTATCGTTTTTTGTTTCTGTTTTACCGCTGAATAAAACGTGTATTTCCTTTAAAGCGTCCTTATGGAATTCTAAAAGTTCAAATATAGGCTCGTAGTTTCCCGGCAAATCACTGACAAATTTTTTATATTTTTCCTTATCTGTAATTCCTTTGGGTTCCGACAGACCAAAAATCAATACTGGTCTTGGTTCTCTGCCTTTAGATGGTTTAGTTTGTAATTGTTTGTCAAAGAAATAGACAAAAACAAAGCCAACAGAAAACATGTTAAGAAATGTAGTAATTGCCAATCCTGTATTCTTTATTAAATCTTCGTTAGCTATTATACTCTTTATATATTCTGCTAATAAGCTTGATAAAACAAACTCAGATAAAAAGCCTATAAGACCAATCAGTCCACCAACTTCCCCAATCAGCAAATATCTTAAAACGCCGGAAAATTCTTTAGCCGTTCTTTTATAAAAGTAGCGATGGTACAATAAAAGCAAAATAAAAGAAATCACCAAGGAAACACCAAAGAGGATCGTAGAATTATCATTATTATCATTTAAACCTGTAGAATTATTCTTTAAACCTTTGGCAATAGTAAACGGAACATAACTTAAAAATACGATTATTATAAATCCTGTTAAACTTGCAGCATACTTGTACTTTTTAAACCACTTACCCATCTAACACCCCATAACCTATGCCGGTTTTTGCTCCAATACCAAGATAGTTAAACGCTTCTATTAAATCTTCTTTTAAATCTGTTTCAAAGGCTTCTTTATAGACCTGACTATTTTTAAAGTAAAAGTTAAATTTTTCTCCCTTTGCTACTGTTAAGAATTTTATTGGAACTGGATTTTGGTCATCAGTTGGTGGCTCTTTATCATTGTAATATTTTGGATAATGTGGGTTCATGATATCTTCTTCTAATCTTGGAAAGTGTTCTGGAATAGCATCGAGAATGATTAAATCTCCTTTGTATTGCTGATTTCCGAAAACCCTTACAAATGCTCCTATCTCTGTGTCTTCTCTATTTCCGCTTTCAATCTTCTTCTCAAATTTTGAATACTTTTCAAAATCAAAATTTACCTTTTCTAAAATCTTATAAGCCCTTAAAACGCCTTTAATTGCGCTTGATGGAATGTAAGGAAAACCGTAAATAAAATGTAATTTAATAGAAACTTCTAAAGCAGAACCGCCGCCAAGTCCAACTATCAATCTTGATTTTGTAGCAAGCGTAAAGCTTTTATCTGCTATCTGTCTTTGTCTTTCATTTAGTTTTTTTATATAATTATCAGCTTCTTGGAAATTTTTTGGCTTTAATTCGTAAACCTTGTCTTTAGCTTTAGATACATCAAGCATCCTATTGTTTTGCATATTATAAAATGGAATATACTTTTCTAAAATCAACTTTAAATTTGATGCACTGTTTAATGAAAGTTTTATATCATTTCCTTTAGGAATAACTAATATTGCATCCTGTCCTGGCTGTTGGTTTGATTTGTTTTGATATTTACCATTACTCATTTTCGCCTCCAGACTCTAACATAGCATCAGAAAATCTTCTTAACCAATTTACAAGTCTTAAAGTTTCTTCTGTATAGTACATATACTGCTCAACGCTTGCATCAAGAACGAGTTTTTTCATTATTTTTTCAATTTCATTTTTTACATTATCTCTCTTAAAACCCGGTTCTTTTTGACCTTCTTGTCTAAACAACCAATTTGAAATAATCGCTATAACTTCAAGATGATGGTCTTTTCCTTTTGCAAATAGAAAAGCTAAAGTATTTCCAAGTCCGTTTGTTAAAATAAGTGTGCCAAGCTTAGATATTAACGAGCTTGCATTTTTTTCAAAAGATATATCTTTTAACTCTTTTATTTCAGAAATACACTTAAAAGCATAATTACTTCTCTCTTGTTCTAATGTTTTCATCTCTTACGCCTCCACTACTATTTTTGTAAATCCTCTTCCAAGTGTTTCATCTCCTCCAAATTGAAGGACTTGATTGTTTATTTTTTCTATTACTTTATTTAGCTGTTTTTCATGTTCTTCTTTTTTTCTTGCATCCATACAACCATAGAAAACTGTTTCTGCAGGTAATAACTCCTCATACCATAGTCCACCTTTATCTTTATCAACCGTTCCTTTCGCTTGGTCGATTTTAATTCTTGCGTTTACTTCTGTATAGTTTTTAACAAAAAATTTAAATACATCATCGCTTACTACTACTATTTTATTTTCATCTATTTCGCATTTTGTAATTTCTTTAAGTCTTTTTAGACTTTCGTTTTTTGTTGCGTTAAATGTAAATTCTTCTAAAATAAGCTTGTTATTATTTATCAGGACTTTATCTGAAGACACTACCGCCTTGTCTTTTTCTACTTCTGGAATTTCGACGTCTATTTCTGTATCTCTTTTGAATCTTTCAAGAACGTAAGGAGAGGTTATCCATACAAAAACGCCTTTTAGAGATTTTACCGGGAATAAAAGAATCTTTCCATCTGTAAATATAACTTTTCCTTCTTCATCCCCTTTTCCAAAGATATCTTCTTGTTCTTGCTCGTTAAATGAAGCCCTTATAACGCCTTTGATTGCTGATGATGGCATCACCGGAAAATCTGTGTGTGCTTCTCTTTGAATTGGTAAGTCTATTAAACTTAACGTTGTTCCACTGCCTATGTGCATTGGTGTTAAAACATGATAGAAAACTTTTTTCATTATCCTTGACCTCCTTTATTTAAATTTAAAGCTCCTATTATGCTTAATCCAAATCCTGTTGGGTTTTTGATATCAAAATATGGATATTCAAGTTCATAATAAGCCGGTTTAAGATAGTATTTATCAAATATTTCATCAATTTTGTTTTGGTCTTCTACTTTGTAGTAAACAACCGAACCTTCAGGAATTAGTCTAAATATTCTGGTTGGAAATCCTGTTGTGTCATTTGGCAATTTTATCCAACTACTGTAAATAAATGGTTTACCTAAAACCTTAGCTATGATTTTTGCTCCTTCTATTTCTAATACCTTGTTTGTAGGTGATAGTAATATTAACTTGAAAAATCCTGTCTTTCTGACAATACTTTTTATATTTTCCTTTTCTTTTAAAAGCCTTTCTGTTAAATCCCTGTCTTTTTTAATTACGACCGATAGCTTACTTTCTCCGCCAACGATTACAGTATCAATATTTAAATCTTCAGATGGTTTTACATAAAAATAAACATCTTCTTCAAATCTGATAAATGTTTGAGTAAATAAGTGTCCTTCCTTTGTAGTTCTTGTGCTTCTATCTATTTCTATACCTGTTCTTAATTCTTTATGTGGTCTTAAAAGCTCTGTATTAAGCGATATTTCTTCGTCTTTTAAGTATTTTATATACTCTTCATCTTTTAAATAGCCGTTTAAATCCTCCATCTTCTCGCTGGTTTGATAATCTAAAAAGTATTCTAAATTTTCTTCTGTAATTACATTGTCAAGTTTACTGACAACCGGTTTGATTACTCTGTTATTTCCGTCCTTTCCGTCTTTTACGGCTTTTATGTCTATTGGTGCTTTAAAGTATAGATTTTCTCCTTTTGCAATGGATATAAACTCTAAGTTTAGTTTTTTACCCGTAACTTTGTTTAGCCCGCTGACAACCGGGATTGGATTTATAAAGAAACCCGACTCTCTAAAAACTCTTTCTTCTGCGTTAAATGGCTTTCCATCACCAAAGATTAATACATCAAATGGTCTAATTCCTATCATTTTGCACCCCACTTGCTATAAATTTAGCTACTTTTAAAGTGTTGATTATTTTTTCCGGTTCTTTGAAATTAAAAAGCTCTTTAGTATCTAACATAAATTCTGCAAACTTGTCTTTTCTCTTGTAAGGCTTCTTCTCAATTAGATATTTTATTAGCTTTTTAACAGGTTCTTCATCTTCTGTTTTTGGTAGGTATGGAAGTAAAAGCTCTTGTAGTTGATAGATAAAGCCAAACGGAAAATCTTCATCAGAAAGAAAGCTTATTAGCTTTTCAAATAATTGTAGATGATCGTTTTTTATTAAAGCTTCTGCTGATGAGAATGAATGTTTTATATATTTTATGCATACTGCATCTTTTTCTTTTTTTTCTTTATCAACTTTTTTAGCTTTGCTTTCTGCAGACCTTGCTTCTTGTAATACATAGCTAAGAGGTATTTTGTAATGGGATATTACTAAACCTGCACTTGCTGTAAAATTGTATCCTGCATCTTTCATATCTTTAAATTTATCTTTAAATTGACTTATTATTTCCATATACCCTTTTAGAGCTGTTTCCAATGGGAACAATGCTAAGACATCATCACCGCCTGAGTATACAGATATTCCGGAGTATTTTTCTACTATACCTTTAACCTCTTTACTAAATTCTGATAACTTTTCAGTTATATCTATAATCTTATTCTCTTCAAATGCTTTTGATATTTTTTCTCCCATTGAGTCTCCGTCCATTACAACGATGGCATAGTAAACTGGCGGATAGCCAATTTTTTCATTTTCTTTATTTTCATTTTCATAGAGTCCTTTCAAACTATCTATAAGTTTTTTTACTTTTTCTATTTCCTCTTTATTTTTATCCGGATTTTTCTCTAACTCTTTAATATGTCCATTTAGTTCTTCGATGTATACGTATTCAATATCTTTGTTAAATAAATACTCCAAGTTGTTTTCTATAAATTTTCCTTTTATAAGTTCTTCATATTTTTCTCCATTCTTATTTTCCCTTTGAAGATAGATAGCCAATGCAGCGTCTGCTACTGACTTTCTTTCTCTTTCGTTTTTACTTTCTGCCTCTTTCATTTTTTCTTTTTCAAGATAATATCTCTTAGCATAACAAAATGCACAAAGCCTGTCTTTTTCACTGTCTTTTGTAATTGAATTTTTAAAATCGTGTTCTGTTGCTCCAAGTATTACTCTTTTTCCGCATACATCACAAAGATAAGCTCCTCTTATAAGCTCTGGGTTAAGTTGATATGCTTTTTCCATAAAATCTTGATAATTTTCAAAATCTGAATACTGATTCTTTTGCTTTTTAAAAAGATTAAATCCTTCGATAGATTTATTATCAGGCTCTATTGATGCTTTTGCATTAGCTACTGCAATATCTACATCATTTTTTGCTTTTACGATATCGTTATCTTTAATCTCGCTAATAGCCCAAACTATATTGATGGCATTTCTGATTTGATATCTGATTAAATTCTCATACTCTTTAAATTCTTTATCAGGGATTTTATATTTAACTGTGTCTACAAGAGTATTTAATTTTTTAAACATTTCTTCTTTCATACGCTTTACTTTTTCAATTACCTGCTCTTTTTCTCCTTCTATTGTAAGGTATGCTACGTTCGTTATGTTTAGGCTATCTTCTTTTATAACATCCTTAGTTGGAATTATAAACTCAACCTTGTCATCATTTGCAAGCGACTTTAATCCTGATTGCATAATCCTTGGAATAAGCTCACTACCACCTGTTAAATCTTTAAGCTTTCTTGACCTTACAATTGTATCTTGTATAGATGGAATGGTTATTTTTACTAAATACTTAGCCATCTTTTAGCCCTCTCTTTTCAAAGGTTTCTTTTGTTAGTTTTTTAACTTCTTCTATCGCATTTTTCCAATCATTATATTTAAATTTTTCATTCTTGTAATAAAAGCCCATAACAAATAGTCTGTAATTTTGATTAAATTTTAAAATTGAGAAATTTACAAAAGATGCTTGTCTTGGGCGTGCTCCTCCAAGAATAAAGTCTAACTTTTTTTCTTTTATTCCATGGATTACTTTTCCGTAAAGATTTTCTAAAGCTTTTTCAAAATTTTGTTTATCAAATTCAAAATTTTCAAAATTTTTTCTATCAAAATTATTTTGTTTCTTTATTGGTATAAACTCATCTTTTAGAAGCATGTCATCAATTATGAAATTTTCTTTATCATCTTCTCTTTTAGAAAAACAAGCAAATGAAGGATTATTTGTTTTTATTTCTTTTAATCTTTTAGCTATAAAAAATCTGTCTATCTTTTGTATTTCATCTTTCCATTCAAATTGTTCTATCTGCATATTTCCAAATAGTCTATTTCTTCTATGTCCTACTCCAAGCAAAAAAGCAATGTTTAACAGTGCTTTATAAAATTCTACTGGATATTTGTAAGAAATAATTTTTAAGTTAAAAGTTTTATTTGGCAGGATGGCAAATTTAGAAAAATCGCTTTTATGTGGAAGCAATTTGATTTTTTCAGTTCTTAGATTAGTTGGAACATCAACAATCAATCTAAACTTTCCTTTTCCTTGTGTATTACCGAATACTTCACTTTCCAATTCATATAATTTTTCAATACCTTTTTTATTATGCTCTACATACTTACCGGCAACTAATCTAAAAGCCTGTCTCATTGTAGATTTTATTTCTGTTGGTCTTATAAAAATAGAGTCTAATTTTCCACTATTTGCTCCACCCATGATGGTTGGAGTTATGATTTCTACTTTAAAAATAGCTTCCTCCATCTTTAACCTCTCTCTTTTTGATTTTTTAAAATGGACTTCTTAAAATCTCTTCATTTAACTTTATAGGAACTTCAATATATTCATCTCTGTTATAGTGAAAGACTTTTATCGGTAAAAAGTAGCCAAGAGCCATACCAAGAGCAAGCATTATCGCAACAGGTGCCGAAAATACCATATAGTTTTCTTTTTGCTTATTATCATCTATTGCCGTGTAAATCTCAGAAACGATACTACTCCAATCTCCAATCTCTAAATTGCCCTGATGCTCTTTACTTTGTATTATCAACTCCCCTTTAGCTCCTAACTTTTCTTTAAGCTCTAATCCTTTTTCTATCGGATTATGGCTTGCAAGATAAATAATTACCATCAACGGATCTTGTATATTTTTATTAACAGAAATTTTTTCAAATTCTGACTTTTTCTCTTTTATCTTTCTTGGATTATCTGTTAAGTCTATAACTTTGTGATATTCTTTTTGATAATGATAGATTATGCTTGCCTGTCTGTTTCCAAGGATAACACCAAAATACAATGCCAATGTAGATATTCCCGCTGAGACATTTAGAACTACTTTATTGTGATCTTTTATTACCCCTTCTAATGTCAAAAGTTTACTTACTTTCTCTCTAAACTCGTTTAAAATTCTTATAAGCTCTTCTCTGTTTGAAAAATCTACACTTGGTGTTATTAGATACATGTCTTGGTCTTCTAATCTGTAGAATTTCCTTAGATTTTCTAATTTGAAATACTTAAATCTTTCATCTTTCTTGATTGCATCTTCCATTTGTTTTAGAGATTGTAAAGCTAACTCTGGTTTATTTATATGTATAAATATTACAGGCAAATGCTCTGGATTAAGCCAAAAGTTAAGCTCTTCTACGTTCTCTATGTCTTCCGGAGTTATTAAAACTTTTTTAGCTTTTTCAGTTATTTCTTTCTTTTCTTCTATATGATTAACCGGTATTATAAATCCATTTGATGAAACTCCTCCTGTAAAAGCAACATTATCTAAAATTTCTTTTTCTTTTGCTATCAAACCTGCTGTAACGGCTAATTGGTAAGATTTTCCGCTAAAAATGTTGTCAAAAATCACAAAAAAGTTTTTATTTGTAGCTTCTTTTATAGTCTCTAAATCTTGCTTATTAATAAAAGTGTTTAGCGTGAAAGTTTGGTTTGATAAAGGTATTATTAATGCTTTATTTAATCTTGATTCTTCAGGGTTTTCTATATTGTAGGTAGGGAAATATACTTCTTTAAATGGGATTTCTTATTATTTCTATGGCTGTTTGCTGGTCAAGGTTTAGGGTTTTTGTAAGCAGTTCAAAATTTAAATATTTCTTTTCTGTTAGCAGTAATTTTATTATCTCATATTTTGCTTGCGTGATTTCAACATCCGCATCTTGCTCAAGTAGTA